>JAENWW010000024.1 GCA_016649875.1 Coriobacteriia bacterium | reverse complement strand
CGTGGCCTTGGAGAAGGCCTATGCGATGTTTGTTTATGATCTCCCTAATGGGCTTGAATCTAAGCTCGGTGATCGCGGGGTGCGTTTTTCCGGCGGTGAACGACAAAGGATAGCAATGGCGCGCGTTCTTTTAGAGGACGCCGACATCTTGGTTTTCGATGAACCGACAAGCGCTCTTGATTCTGAGTCGGAAGGCTATATTCAAAAGACGCTTAATGATCTTCATGGTGTGAAGACGTTAATCGTTATCGCTCATCGTCTTGCGACAGTCGTTGCCGCCGATCAGCTTTTGGTGGTCAGCGATGGGCAAATCGTCGAGCGGGGAAAGCATGAGGAGCTTGTGAGGGCAGGCGGAGCGTACGCACACCTCTTCAATAGTCAACTTATAGGGGCAGTTGGACAGACACAATCGTCATAAATATCATGGCATAGTGTGCAGTGTTACAATTGTGTTAGTTTTGAACCAATTTGGGAGAGATATATGACTAAACTTTTCGAAGGCAAAAGAATCGTCGTTACCGGCGGCACCGGTTCGCTCGGACAGGTGCTCATTCGTCGTTTGATGAGCGGTGTCGAAGGTGTTCCCGAAAGTGTGACTGTTTTCTCTCGCGATGAGGCTAAGCAGCACTATATGCGCCTCGATTTCCTGCAGCAATGCACTGCGACAGATGAAGTCATCTATGAAAACTCGAAGCATGCTTTGAAGTTCATGATTGGGGACGTTCGAGATTACGCGAGCGTCGTACGTGCCATAAAAGATGCGGATATTCTATTTTCGGCGGCAGCTCTCAAGCAGGTGCCTTCTTGTGAGTACTATCCATGGGAAGCCTGCCTGACCAACATCTTCGGACCGGAGAACATCGTACGCGCAATCGAAGAGCATAATCTTCCGGTCGAAACCGTCGTCGGAATTTCTACCGATAAAGCCTGCAAGCCCGTCAATGTGATGGGCATGACCAAGGCGATTCAAGAGCGAGTGTTCATCAACGGAAACCTTCGAGCTCCCGATACGCGCTTTATCGCGGCTCGTTACGGAAACGTATTGGCGTCTCGCGGCTCGGTCGTCCCCCTCTTTCTCGACCAAATCGCCGCTGGCGGTCCGGTCACCATCACCACCACGGACATGACACGCTTTTTGTTGACGCTTGAAGATGCAGTCGACACGATATTTGCCGCAGTCCGCGCGGCAAAACCAGGCGAGACATATGTTCCGCGCTGTCCCAGCGCCTTGATGACCGACCTTGCAGATTTTCTCATCGCCGATAGCGGCGTGGAGAAGGTCGTTACGGGAATTCGCCCCGGCGAAAAAATCCATGAGGCGCTCCTTTCCGATGAAGAGGCACAGCGTACCGTCTTCGGCCATGAAGGCTACTATGCGTTGCGCCCCATGATTCCCGAGCTCGGTGAGCCGGTAACTGAGCCGGCGCTTGTCGGAGCCTACAGCTCGGACAATGCGCTCATGACTCCTGAGGAGTTGTCGAAATTCCTGACCGAAAAAATTCCCGATGTTATCGGCCAGCGTTACTTGGAGTCATAAATGACAAAAGTAATCACCATTCTCGGTACGCGTCCTGAAATCATTCGCCTGTCTCGTGTCATAGCGGTGCTCGACGACCTGCTCGGCGAGAATCATATTCTCGTGCATACCGGGCAAAACTATGACGATCGGCTCAACGGTCTCTTTTTTCGAGAAATGGGTGTGCGCGAGCCCGATGTGTTCATGGGGATTCGCGCGGATTCTTTTGCCGCTCAAATCGGTCAGATGCTTGTGGCGGCTGAGGAGCTTTTCACAAAAGAGAAGCCCGACACGGTCTTGATTCTCGGCGATACAAACACGGGAATCTGTGCATTCGTCGCAAAACGCATGGGAATTCGAGTGTGCCACATGGAAGCGGGAAATCGCTGTTTCGATGATTGTGTACCCGAAGAGGTCAATCGTCGTGTCATTGATCATTCATCGAGTGTCCTGATGCCGTACACCTATCGGAGTGCCGAGAATTTGGTGCGCGAGGGGATCGAGCGCCGGCGTGTTTTCGTCACGGGCAATCCGATAAAAGAAGTTCTCGATTTTTATGCTCCGCAGATTGATTCCTCGGAGCCTTTCGCCGAATTCGGTGTGGATTCAAAAAAATACTTTCTCGTCACAGCGCATCGCGCTGAAATGACCGATGATCCGGCACGGCTCGCATCTCTTATAGATGCGCTCAACGCGGTAGGGGAGAAATACGATATGCCGGTGTTGGCATCGCTCCATCCTCGGACAAAAAATAAAATGGAAGAGTATGGTATCGAGGCGGGGCTGGTTAATTTTGTCCCACCGATGGGCCTTTTCGATTTCGTTCATCTGGAGAAAGAAGCATTTTGCGTGCTGAGCGATTCAGGCACCGTCCAAGAGGAATGCTGTATTTTCGGGGTTCCCACGGTAACCATGCGTGATGTCACTGAGCGCCCCGAGACCATCGAATGCGGAAGTAATATTTTGGCGGGAGTTAAAGCCGAGCGTATTTTGCCTGCAGTTGATATTGCCGTTCGTAATGCGGGCAACTGGACGCCACCTGCCGAATACCTTGCGAAAAACGTTTCCGATACCGTTGCTCGAATCGTGCTGGGGATGGTTTAAATGCGCGTTTTAGTCCTCGGAGCCGGTGGAATGCTCGGGCATGAGGCTATTCGTGTGCTTGCGCCCGACTTCGATGTATGGGGTGCTTGTCGTGATGTGAATAAATTGCCTGCGCTCGCAGTTGAGCCGGGGAAAATTATTTCGGGTCTCGATGCGATGCATCCTGAATTGATACACGGTATTCTTTCAAAGGTAAAACCCGATGTGGTTATCAATGCAATCGGTATCGTCAAGCAAAAAGACGATGCCAAAGCTGCGATTCCCTCCATAACGGTGAACAGCCTTTGTCCGCATGTCTTGAGCCAGGCGTGTGCCGATGCCGGGGCACGGATGATCCATGTGAGCACCGATTGCGTCTTTTCAGGCCGCACCTGTCCGGAAGGCGGGTATCGTGAATCCGACACGCCTGATGCCTATGACTTATATGGTAGATCGAAGATGCTCGGTGAAGTCGTTGACATGCCCAATACGCTGACGATGCGTACGTCGATCATCGGTTGGCAACTCGGTCCGCAAACAAGTCTCATCGGGTGGTTTGCTGCGCACCGTCATGAAAAGCTCAAGGGATACACGAAAGCGATATTCAGCGGATTGACGACCACGGCGCTGACCGAGGTTATGCGCGATGTGGTGTTTGAGAGGCCCGGTCTCTCGGGGCTTTATCATGTCTCTGTCGCACCGATCGATAAATATACCTTGCTGAATTCACTTGCAAAGCAGTGCGGATGGAATGTCGATATCACGCCGAACGAAGACCTCGTGGTCGATAAAACGCTCAATTCAGAACGATTTCAAAAAGAAACAGGTTGGACTCCACCCGGCTGGGATTCCATGCTTGCAGATATCGCCTCGCGCAAACCGGAATAAAAAATATGTATCCAGAAGGACATCGGTGTAAAATTACAATCTGAAATCGGCGCTTCTGAGAGTCCTTTAACGTGTCTTAAAGTAATGTTTCTTTCTGAAGGAGATTTTTCCGCAAGACTTCGGGAATATAAGGAAGCGATTACGCTCACCGAAGCGGGGGCGGAAGTATTGTGTTTTTTGGAAAGGGTAATAAACTCCCGGCATATTTAAACAATGCTCCCTTCAAGGTCAAGCTTGTGAGGGCAGGGCATAAATTTTCTTCCGAATCGCATCAGCGTGTGATTCGGATTTCACTAAATCTGAGCTATTACCGGGCGAAATACATTCTTTATAGAATCGTATTGATTATGAAAGATTTCGTTAAAAACAAAATACAAAAAACAGAATATGTAAAGGATGAAAACGTAAAAAAGTGCGACGATTATTGCTCCATTATTCCCACAGAAACTGAAGAGCCAGCTGATGCAATTCAAGGGTTGATTTTTCGAGTGAAGGCACACATGCGGAGGCTGGCTTTCCGCGATAGGTATTTGGTCAAGAAGGCACTTTTGGAAGAATTTGATATTGTCTGTGTATACGAGTGAGATTGACTCTGGTCCTGCGATAACTGTCTTGCAAGCGGGCATCGGAGGGTGCGCTGTGGTGTCAGAGGGTCGTGATCCTGATAATCACATGTTTACACTGCAAAACACGGCGCTTGTTGCAAATATGAATTTTGAGGAACTAGTTGCAGATGTTCGTAAGCTAATGGACGATGATGAGCTACGAGACGGCTATGCTTGCCGTCTCTACAATTATGTCAAAGAAACCTACTCCATTCCGGAGATGGTTGAAAAATATACTCAAGAGATAGCAGGTTTTTTTAAATAGAGCAACTACAAGATTGCTTAATAGGTCGGTCTATTTGTGCTTCTGAAGTGCAGAAATACTTCGAGGTTGCTGATATTCGCTATATGCTAAAATTAGTACGATATCTTGTATGATGAATGCTAATATTTCTAGATGAAAGTGCATTGTGAAAAAAACAATTGAATTTCTAAAAGAATATCTGCGAATTAATGCGATTGTTCGTTTGTTCAAATTTGTAGAAGTCAAAAAGTCAGAAATTGCAGGTTTGGTTGGCTTTGCAGTTGTTTTTGCTGCACTTGAGGGAATCGGCATATCACTTTTATTGCCTATACTCCAGTATGCCGAGGTCGGCAAAACTGCGCTTGAGAACAGTTCAAATTCCTATTGGAAGGCGTTTGCCCACCTATTGAGCGTGGTTGGCATAAAGCCTTCTTTGGTAGTCTTGCTTATAATGGCGTTTATTCCCATATTGCTGCGAAATGTGATGTTTTATTTCAATGCATGGTATTCCTCTGTGGTGACGAGTCGTATTATGCTCCGTCTGCGCATGAAGGTCGTCGATGCAGTTTATAACGCTGACCCTGAGTTTTATTCTCGACATCCCGTCGGACAGCTCGTCGGCGTGGTTATGGGACAGACAATTACTGCGGGCACCGCTGTCCTATCTGTGATCAGTCTTTTGGGCATCCTCATGCTGATGATGGTTTACATTGCGATTCTTCTGATGCTTTCAGTGCCCCTTACCTTTAGTGCTCTCTTTTTTGCACTTATTGTGGCTCTGGTGAATAAGGCAGTGCTTAAGTGGATATCGGCCAATGCTTTGGAAAATGCTCGGCTCAGCCAAAGCCTTATGGCAAAAATCGTCGAGCGCATGGGGCAAATGCAGTTAGTCAAGTTGCGCCATACGAAAGCTGAAGAGGCTGAAAATATTCGCAGTGTATCAGAAACTATGCGAGCCCTTTCAATCAAAGTCGCAAAAGTCGGTGCGACCGTCGAGGTCGTTGTCGATCCCATACTGATGGTCTCGGTATTCGTAACGTTGTATATAGGAATTGCAGTTTTAGGCTCGACTCTGGCTCAACTCGGCTTACTCCTGGTAATGCTTACTCGGCTTAACGCGAAGACGAAAGAATTCAATGGCTCCCTTCAGGCGATATCGACAAATGCTGCAGGAGTGAAGCTTGTGCAAGAGATGTACAGTGCCGCTCAAGATGCCAATGTTATGCAATCGGGGGATACTGATTTCGTCCATCTAGAGAAAAGCATCGAATTCAAATCGGTTAATTTTGAATATCCCGATGTATATTCGGCCGATGGCGTTCTTATATCTCGCGGGAAAAAGGTTCTTAAAGGTGTGAACGCGAAAGTTGAAGCTGGTTCCTTTACGGCGCTCGTCGGTCGTTCAGGGGCGGGGAAGTCTACGCTGGTCGAACTGATTCCGCGTATGCGCGATGTGACATCGGGCGCGATAGAATTCGATGGGGTTGATCTCAAGGATTTTAATATCGGCACGTTACGTCGGGGAGTTGGTTATGTCACTCAAACGCCGATGCTTTTCAATGATTCAATTTATGACAATATTACCTACGGATTGGGTTTCGAGCCGACGGATGAGCAAATTCGCGTGGCCTTGGAGAAGGCCTATGCGATGTTTGTTTATGATCTCCCTAAT
>JAENWW010000023.1 GCA_016649875.1 Coriobacteriia bacterium | reverse complement strand
GCGCGAGGCCGGCGATTTCGGGCTTTTGCGTATGGAGTGATTCGTGCCTATAAGTGACATTTATTTCCAAATCTTAACGGTAGGTTAATCAACCGTCAACATATGTGTAAGAGACCGGAGAAAACGTACGTTTTCTCCGGTTTTTGTTTGACGAAAATTACGTTTATGTTGAAAATGATTCCATTCTTCGCGGAGTCGGTAATCGAATCCGTGGGAATAATCGTGCGTCGATTATCATATTTCGATTGGAGGAGACAGACGATCCGTCATATATTCAAATCGCGCAAGAGGGAGGAACTATGGTTGTTGAAAACAAAGAAAAAGATTGTATCGAAGTGCATGTCGGGGCGGATCTGCCGCAGCCGAGAAAGGCAAGACTCCCTGAAAAGCCAGATGCGTTGTCGGCAATTTCGAGGGCGGAGGGATTACACCATATCGATTTCGAGCGTTACGGTAAGTCGATAGACTCCGTATGTATGAAATCGGGAATCGATGCGCTCTTGAATAATCCTTTCGCGCTGGCCGCATGGGCACGGGCGAAAGAATCGCTCGGACACTACTACGATGCGCTCAATCTTTCAAGATTGGCGCATTCTTTTTTCAAAAATAGCGGCAATCATGAGGCTGAAATCGATGAAACGATTTTTCAAGCGGGAGTTCATCTCGCTTTGTCCGACATCGGCTCTGCAGAAGAACTGGTCGGACAGGTTTCGCCGCATTGTCAAAGCGATTCCCATCGCTTGTTCCCTGTATCCCTTTTGCACTATCGACTCCATTACGCCAAGGGCGACCTAGACAAGGCGAAAGAGGCGCTTGTCGTTCTCGAACAGCTGTCGACAAGTCCCGCCTCATCGATTTTGTCCCGAGGATACAGGCTACAGTTGACCATGCAGTCGGGAACGATGGCGGAGTCGGTGCTGGCGTGTCATTACGATATCGAGGCAAACGATCCTTCGTTTTTGCAACTTCCGCCTCAGATAATGAAATCCTACTACTTCGCGCGCGTCGCATTTTCACAAGTGTTGGCGAGCTCGGGGTATTTGAACAGGGCTTCAGGGATACTTCCGCTCACAGAGTCGTTACCTGAATCGATGCGGCCGCAGGCGCTGCTGGCATCGGCACTCGTGTGTATGGGGCGAAAGGATTGCGCGCATGCTCTGTCGCTTCTGCAGGGCGACTGGAAGCACAGGCCGCATGGTTTGAGCCATGGAGAACTCGGCAGTTTGTATTGGTACGAAGCGCTCTGCGCTTTGGTGGTTATGAACGGCAAAGATGCCTCAGAGATAGTCCAGCGTTCGACGTCGCCTCTGATGGCTTCGGGTGCCGGGGGATTGCGGGCACGTTCAACACTGCTCAATGCGTTCTGCTGCTGTATCTCGTTGGAAACGGATCGAGCCGCAACTTTGTTGCGCACATGCCGAAGTTATGAGGATATCGACTCCGATGTTTCTCGCTTCCTGTCTTTTGCCGTCGAAGTCCTTTGCGCGTTCGAAGATAAGAAATGTGAAGCATATATAAAAGAGATGACGGGGAAATGCTGCATAGACGATGTTTTGCCTCGTGGGGTCTATCTCGTTGCGGCGCAGCTTTGCGGTATTCGCCCGGTGTTATTGCAGGTTTTGGTTGCGATATTCGGGCTGAAAGCCATATCGTTTGATTTTCTCGGATTGCTCGACAGACGAAAATGCGCGGGCGATTTCTGCAAAACCTCATCGCTGCTGTCGGAAAAAATCACCGGGGATTTGGATATGCGTCTCGTTGCGGTGGAGGCTCTGGCGAAGTCGAGTTCGAGCCGTATTCCCGAAAAGCTTTACCACATCGGGGTACTCGGCGCTCTCTCCATCGGGGTGGAGGGGCGCGAAATCGATATCAAACACTGGCGCAAAAGCAAGGCGCGTGAGTTGTTCACCTTCATTATTTTGCATGCGGGACGAGATATCGCACGCGAATCGCTCATGGAAATCATGTGGCCGGATATGAGCCCGGATAAAGCTCGGAATAATTATTATGTGACATGGTCGAATCTGAAACGAATTTTGACCTCGGGAACCGAGGAGCTCGCCACGCTCATGCCGGTTGCGAGCAGCGGAGCGAGATGCTATGTGTGTGACGACAGATGCGAAATCGATATCGTCGAACTTCTCGAAGAAATATCTGCGGCGCACAGCGAAGTGATTTCTCGAAATTTCAGTGAAGCCATCAGGCACTATCATAGAGTCGCGCATCTCTATCACGGTGATATTTTGCCGGGTGACATGTACAGCGATTGGCTGTCCGCGATACGCGAACACTACCACACGCTTTATGTCGAAACGATGATCTCGGCCACACAGACATGTATTCAACAACATGAACATGCAAATGCGATTTTCTTTATCGAGCGCGCCCTTTATTTTGAAAAGAATCGCGAGGTACTCTATGATTTGGCCATGCGGGCGTTTCTCGAGGCGGGGAGGAGAGAAGATGCCATCTCCACCTATCACACGTGTCGTCACTTCTTGAGCGAAGAGCTCGGTCTCGATCCGAGTCCGGCAATCAAAAAGCTCTATAACGAGGCGATCAGCGCATAAGGATTGTTCGAGGCATGTCTCCCCAAGGAGCCTCATCGGTTTTTAGCACGCACTATGTGGTTCGGATATGGAGCCGCGTTGAAGTATGGTGAGAGCTAACGTACAATGGGTTACTCGGTCCATTCAAGAGATTTCGGATATGCGTGCATCAATCGAAAACAAATACGCAGGTATTCAAAGCAGGCTTCGTGCTCGCCGGCTTTTTCGCATTCGTCATCACTTCGACGTTTCTGCCGGGATTTGCAATCACCGGCACGCAGCTGAGGCAGTTCGTCGCCTCGCCGAGCAGCCTCTCTTCGACTCAGATGTCACGTGCCGAACAGCGGACGGTTTCCGATGAAACAATGCAGTGCATTCTTGTGTTGCTGTCATTCTTGGGAGCATTCGTCGCACTCGTTCTGTCGCGGAAATTTCCCTTCATTAAAAGAACGATTCTCTCGATTCCAGCTGAGCAGTCACTCTTCAGTTGGCAGATTTCTGCATTTCCCGCCGTACGCGGTCCCTCATTTGTCTGAGCTTCGTGTTCACGTTGCGGGTAAATGACCATTCTGTTTGAGACAATTTAAGATAAAGGAATATATGATGGCTAATTTTTTGCAAAAGCTTCTTTCTGCAGGTGAGGGAAGGCAACTCAAAGGCTATGAGGCGATAGTCGAGACAATCAATTCACTTGAAGAAAAGATGAGCGGATTAACCGATGAGGAACTTCGGACACAGACCGATGCGTTTAAGGTTCGTGTCCAAAAAGGCGAAACGCTGCAAGACCTTTTGCCTGAGGCGTTCGCGGCAGTTCGCGAAGGATCTCGCAGGGCTTTGGAAATGCGACATTTCGATGTCCAACTTATCGGCGCGATGGTGCTCAACGACGGCAAAATCGCCGAGATGAAAACAGGTGAAGGCAAAACGCTCGTTGCGACTGCAGCGGTATATCTCAATGCTTTGGCGCAAAAAGGTGTGCACGTCGTGACGGTGAACGATTATCTCGCCAAGCGAGACTCGGAGTGGATGGGCAGGCTCTATAAATTCATGGGGCTGAGCGTCGGTATCCTCCAGTCTCAGATGGATGACGAATATCGTAAAGCCGCTTACGCCGCCGACGTCACGTACGGGACAAATTCGGAGTTCGGCTTCGATTATCTGCGCGACAACATGGTCAACACCGCGCAAGCCCGCGTGCAGCGCGGTCATGTTTACGCCGTAGTCGACGAGGTCGACTCAATACTTATCGATGAAGCGCGTACTCCGTTGATTATTTCGGGTGCCGGAGATAAGTCGGCGGCAATCTACAAAGATTTCGCGAAAGCCATTCCGCGTTTGACCCCCGAGGTTGACTTCGAACTCGATGAAGCCCATAACACGTGCGCTCCCACCGAGCCCGGAATCAGTAAAGTGGAGCGTTTGCTCGGCATCGACGATCTGTACGCCGACAATTCCGGGCAGCTCGCCAATCACCTGCAGCAAGCATTGCGGGCGCAGTTCCTTTTCAGCCGCGACGTCGATTATCTCGTGGCAGACGGTGAGGTTCTCATCGTCGACGAGTTCACCGGCCGTCCCATGTACGGACGTCGCTATTCAGAGGGGCTCCATCAGGCAATCGAGGCAAAGGAGCGTGTCTCGATACGCGAGGAGAACCAAACGCTTGCAACCATCACGCTGCAAAACTACTTCCGCATGTATGAGAAGCTCTCGGGCATGACCGGTACGGCAATCACGGAGGATAAAGAATTTCGTGAAATCTATAGCCTGCCTGTGATGGTCATCCCCACCGACCGGCCGATGATCCGCGAGGACAGAAACGATCTCGTCTACAGAAGCGTCGAGGTCAAGTTCAATGCCGTGGCGGATTTCGTTGCCGAACGCCACAGCGCCGGGCAGCCCTGTTTGCTCGGAACCATCTCAATCGAACATTCCGAAGCGCTTTCGAAACTTTTGAAGAAACGCGGAATTCCTCACAACGTTCTCAACGCGAAGCACCATGAAAAAGAAGCGCATATCATCGCACAGGCGGGACGTTTCGGCGCGGTGACGATAGCTACCAACATGGCCGGTCGCGGCACCGACATCTTGCTCGGCGGTAACCCGGGATTGCTGGTCGAGGACTTCTTGCGCGCCAAAGGTATCGACCCGGAGTCCGCAAGCGAAGAAGAATATGCCTCCGCAGTCGAGGTGGCACAAAAAACATGTAAAGAGGAACATCGAGCGGTCATCGAAGCCGGCGGTTTGGCTGTGCTGGGAACCGAGCGTCACGACTCTCGTCGTATCGACAATCAGCTGCGCGGTCGTTCGGGTCGACAAGGAGATCCGGGATTCTCACAGTTTTATCTCTCGCTCGAAGATGATTTGATGCGTTTGTTCGGCGGGGATCGTATGGATCGCGTCGCACAGTTGCTTGCCAACAACTCCGAGACCGAGAATATGCCGATTCAAGCGGGGCTCATCAGCAAGGCGGTCGAATCCGCGCAGCTCAAAGTCGAATCCATGAACTTCGCGTCGCGTAAATACGTCCTCGAATACGACGACGTCATGAACAGCCAACGTGAGACCATTTACGGCGAACGTACCAACATTCTCGACGGCAAAGACATGCATGCGCGCGTCGAGGCGCTCATGTCCGAGGCCATGGAGAACAATGTCATCAGCTATGCGCCGGTACAAGGCTACAAGGAGAACTGGGATCTTTCCGGCCTTGAAACATGGTTCCGTGATTTTACCGGCATCACCGATACGATAGCTCCCCTAGTGGAGTCGTGCGACACTTCCCCCGAGCTCGTGCTGGAGCTTTCCGAATCGGCGGTCATGCACTACGATTCTCGCGTGGAAAAATTCGGCGAGGAGGATATTCGCGACCTCGAGCGTCAGGTGATGCTGCGCGTGCTCGATACGCGCTGGATGGCGCATCTCCAAGAGATGGATTACCTCAAAGAGGGTATCGGGTTGCGTGCGATGGGCCAGCGAGATCCGATCGTCGAATACAAAAACGAAGCCTACGATATGTTCTCGGCACTGGTCGCCTCGATAAACGAGGACTTTTTGCGTACGCTGATGCATGTCGAGTTCGTCGCCGAGCAAAGTCCCGAGCCGTCCTATTTGCGCAATGCCAGCTATTCTGCGCCGTCCGAAGGTTCGGGGTTCAGCGCCATTGCCGAAAATGCAACGGCGCAGGACGGACCGTCTTCTCAAGATAGTGCGAAAGAAGATCCGTATGCAAATGTGGGACGAAATGATATGTGCCCGTGCGGAAGCGGCAAAAAATTCAAGAAATGCCATGGAGCGTAATACGTTATGATTGAGAACAGAACATCTGAAATAGTCAAACTGAAAGAACGCACCGCCGATATGTATGATTTTTTGCATATCGGTGAAAAGGAGACCGAACTCGCCTCTCTCACCGTGCAAAGCAGTGCTCCCGATTTTTGGGACGATCCCCAGCATGCGCAATCGGTCATGTCCCGAATCAACAGCATCAACGATGAGATCACCTTGTACAAAGACGTAATGGCGCGGTTTGTCGATTTGGAAGCCGCGAGTGAACTCGCTTTGTCCGAAGAGGATGAAGACCTTGCACGCGAGGTCGATGCGATGATGATCTCTCTCGCGAAATCAATCGATCAACTCGAGGTTTCGAATTGGTTCACGGGACAGTTCGACACCGAAGATGCCATTATGACCATCGTTCCCGGACAAGGCGGTCTCGAGGCCCAGGACTGGACCGAGATGCTTTTCAAGATGTACCTCAAGTACGCCGAAAACAACGGGTGGAAAGTCACGGTCCACGATGCTCCCGCGGGTGAAGCAATCGGATTGGACCGCGCTGTTTTTACCGTGCACGGTAAAAATGCCTATGGAATGCTTTCTTCGGAGCAGGGAGTGCACCGTCTGGTGCGTATCAGCCCGACGGATGTCAAAAAACGCAGACAAACGACCTTCGCCGGCGTCACCATAGTGCCGGTTTTGC
>JAENWW010000022.1 GCA_016649875.1 Coriobacteriia bacterium | reverse complement strand
TAAATGGTTCAAATTTACAGAGGCGCAAAAACAGAGTGCTGTTGCACATTTCCTCGATACGGGACAAAACTTTTCCGCCACGATTCGCACTCTCGGATATCCGAGCAGAGCTTTGCTGACTCTTTGGGTTGATGAGCTTGCGCCAGGCGTCAGAAAACGACAAAAAAGGTGTGCTTGGACAGGAGGGCGATCGCCTTATGACAGAGAGTATAGAAGAACCGTTCCCCCGATGATATTGAAGCGCTCAATGAATATATACATTGGTACAATACGAAGCGTATTAAGATGACTTTAGGGGGACTGAGCCCCATGGAATATCGGCAAAGCCTCAATATGGCGGCCTAATAAGTCCAGAAAAACGCCGTTGAGCAGAATATTTTTGTGTAAGAAAATCCCTGCTTGGCACTCTCTGATTGAGGTTTTATGGCGCAGTTTCTTCGGGGGAATTTTTAAAGATAATAAGTTTGCTTAAGACGTAATTGAGAACTACAACAACGATGCTTACCAAGATCTTGGCAGCAAAACCGCGTACATTAAAAAAGGCCTGATCAAGTCCGAGGCGCACGAGCCCTGGCACAGCAATTACTTCAAAAGCGCCTGTTCCGAGGCGCGTCGATACAAAGAAGATGAATTCTTTAAGAAGCACGCTGGGTTGAAGACTTTTGCTCATAAACACCCAAAGTTTATTGGTAATGAACGCAAAAAGTGTTGCTGCTACCCATGAGATTGCGTTTCCCCAAAATATGCTCATGCGCGCGTATTTCACGAGCACGGCATAACTGCTCCAATTGATGACGGTAGTCGCAACACCAAAAATCAGGTAGAGAATAATCTCTTGATTCTCTTCGTATATTTCAATCAATTGATTTTTCATATATGGTTACTTGTCAACTTTTTCTTCGAGTTCACGAATGCGCTTTTCGTAGAGCGCGCATGTTTGAATAAGGCTGCGAATCTTTGCGTTGAGCGTCGAGACTATTGATGTAAGCGCCATGCAAATCATCAAAAGAGCAAACAACCCTAACGCAAAAATGCCATTGGTGAGCTCAATAATTCCAAAGAAGTGAATAATTGATGCAAACTCGCCAGGAAAAGCGACAACCAAAATCATCGCAACACCGCAGCCAAGCCAAAGAAGCGTATATTTCAGGTTGAGGCGATTGCGCTTGAGCAGATTAAAAATCACAACGAAATAAATCACAATGCTCACTACGAGAAATATTCTAAGCGTTCCATTCATTATGAGACGACCTTTTTGAATTGAAAACGGGCCATAATAATTGATAACGATACCTTCGTCATGTAATAAATCGACTTAAGGTTATTGATTGAGCTTGATCCGAAATTGCGCTCGTTCATGATGACGGGCACTTCTGTGACTTTGCAGCCTGAGCAGACAAGGGTCACGAGCGATTCTGGCTCGGGGAAATCCTGCGCATAGTATTTGGCGAACAGGTCTATGCCCGTCTTGTTAACAGCGCGGAATCCGCTTGTCGCATCATGCACTTTGAGCCCGCAGGTAAGCTTAACCAGCGAACTCAAGAAGCGAATACCGATGCGCCGCATAAAAGAAGACTGAAAACCTTCGTTGGTGATAAAACGCGACCCAACAACACAATCGACGCCCGTACTTGTCAGTTCATTGATGAGCACGGGGATATACGCCGGGTCGTGCTGGCCATCCCCATCAATTTGTATCGCAATATCGTAGTCATGCTCGCGTGCATAGAGATAACCCGACTGCACAGCTCCACCAATGCCGAGGTTAATAGGCAAATCGAGAAACGAAGCCCTATTGTCATGAAGGATTGCGCGCGTGTCATCGCGTGAACAGTCATTGACAACAAGATAGTCAACTTTGGGCTCAATGGCCTCTACTCTTTCAATAACATTGAGAATGCTTCTATGTTCATTGTAGGCCGGTATGATGACAAGTGTCTTCATTTATGAGCATTCCATTTCAGTCTGTTTTGAACGGTGAACTTCTTCTATATAAACTACTATAAAGATAAATAAAGTATAAATCACGGGGAGCAAATAGCGCTGTGCCGAGTACGGACTCGCAATCAGAATGAGATAGTTCGTCATGGTTGGAATCATAAGCAGCAGGTACTTCTTCATCCTTTTGAGCGCGGCAAAGGCAATAAGCGTGAGATATATGACGCCATAACTGCCCAAGCTGCTCAAGAAATTGAAGCCAGGGAGATTTATGATCAGGCTCTCAGAGCCTTCGACAATCGCGCTTGGTGTTTCGAGCGCCCGCGGGGTGGAGATGGTAGATCGCTTGCTTCCTTCGACTTTGTAGAGGTCTGCGCGCACCTTGCCCTCGCGCAAAAAGCGTTGTTCGTCTTTGCTCGTGGACATGCTGTAGAAAATTTTCCCCTGATTATTAATCTGAAAAAAGCGATACTGGTTGTTGTAAGTTGCGCTCACATAGGTGAGAGGGTGCTTTAAGAATTGCCTACCCCAGACCATGAAGTAGGCTTTGAGTTCAGCGCCACTTCTTTCGGGTCGGTATGAATAATCTTTGATGCCATCCGAAGTGGTTGGTTTGTAGTATGAGGCCAATTGGTCATATTTAAGGACACGGTTAATCGCGGTCTTCTCGGCAGGAGTTACTTCATCTCCATGTTCGATAACATAGCGCGCGGTTTGCTGAAAAGGAATTGAGTATAGTTCTGCTGATTTGCCTGGTGAAATATCAAGTGCTGGCAGAAGCATGCCGGTAAAAAGCACCTTAAAGATAAACAGCGGAATCAGTGTTGCGCATAACATATATTTCCAGTATTTGCGCCCATAGATACAAAGCGCAAGAGCGGTGAACAAGACAACGTAAAACCCTGACTTGACAAAGAGCATCAAAAGCAATTCGAGCGCGCCGAACGCAATGAGCGTACGCACGTTTGTCATCTTTGAGTCACGCTCATAGATGAGTTGGTAGAGCATGATGATAAAGAGAAGGTATATTCCGGGAACCAGTGCGCTCTTGGGCAAAATGACCGAAGCGTAAAGCGGGAAGAACGGCAGAAAAGCGAAGCAAACAAAAGCAGAATAGATAAGATAGTTTGGCAGTGCTTTTTGGCGTGCTAAAAGCAATGAATAGCCAAGCGAGCCAGCCAAAATAATCGATTGCAGGATGATATATATAAACATGCCAACATTTTGGCTTCCAATTAAGTTGCCGAAGCGGTAAAACCATCCGAGGAGAAAGGTCGTAAAGACCGGATTGCTATCGTTGAGAAAAACGGTCTGTGAGAGTGGGATCGTGAGCTGTTGGTAGGTGATATCTTTAATGCCAACAAATTGAAGCAGCTGGTTAGTCGAGTCAGCGGTAAGCATGCCAGGGTAATGAGTAATAATGAAGGGAGCCCAGCATATTAACAGGCTGCCCGTAACAATCGCAAGACTTTTGAAGGACATTTTCTCGCTAGCATTACCAGTTTTGCGCAACGTGATGTTGTTGAGCAAAGAGTAAAGAAAGCGCAAAGCGTATGAGAAGAAAACCGTATATCCCGCTATCGCGAGAACATTCTTTATCAGCCCTCTTGTCGTTTTAAGTAACTGAATCGCGCTGTTGTGCGCGGCGTAAGAACTGCCGTAGACAGAAAATAGCGCAAACAGGAGGCCTAGTAGCCAAAAGGTAAGTAATTCTTGACGAGAAAAATGATACTTCTCTCTTACTCTCCTAATGAACATATAACAGACCACAAGAAGAATCGTTGTGTAAAGCGGGCTAACGCTGAGTGAAATTCTCAAATCTGTGAGGAGATGCACAAGCGGCGAGTGAATCACTCCCGTAGAGGCGATTTCAGCTGTAGAAATATTCTTGAGCTTAACGATAAGCGCATAGGTGCTCATAAGCGCCAGAAAGACGTTTATGATCTGGGGGGTAATCGACTTGCGAATATCTACAAATCTCTGATTGTTGGCGGACAACATTACTCCCTTGTGATAGGTGCTATACGATTAATGTTAGCATATCTCGTTATTTGAACTGATGCTGTCGGGTGTTTCAAAAAATTATGTTTGTCGGCTCGTTTATGTTTGTCGGCTCGTACTTCTTGCCATGGCGAGAACCAAAAGTTCTTCATTCAAATGGGGGTGCGGACGTTTTTCTGGACTTTTTAGGCCGCAATCGAGCTCGGCCTCTATAAATCGACCGCAATCATCATATGCCCTCTGAGTGGATTATTCGGCGCATTGTCCGTGAGATTCTTGCGCATGTATTTTTCGTATACGTCGAGAATGCCCGGCCACACCGACACCACCGGGTGATCGATGACATTTTGCGGCACCGTGAGCGCAGTCTTATCGCTGTCGTTGATTGCTCGCACCGTCTGAGGCGCCTTGGCCATCAACTGATAAAACTTATAGAGAGCACCACTGACATCGCTGTAAGAAACATAACGTTCGCTCGCCAAAATATCCACGCTCGAATCGGTGTCGGGTGTCGGAAAGAAGGCTGAGTTCACCACACACGCGAACACATCGCGCCGTGTGGGTGCGACCAAGATGAACAAATAGGTGGCAAGACCGCCTCCCAACGAATGTCCGACCAGTCGAACCGGCGAGCCGTTCGGCCGACGCAGAAAAGTATCATAAAAATCGATTGCGCCGAGAAGTTGTGCATCACTCGACCGGACCGTCATCTGCCAGTCATCGACATAGTCGAGAGGGCGGTTGCTCCCGCGAAATGCAGCGACGCGTTCTCCGTCGGTATCCCTATATGCCATGGCGCTAAAGCCGCCTTTTTCATTCGTTTGCTGCCCCAAAAAGCGCAATTTGAGGAGTTCGGGGTGCTTATCGAGCACGGCGCTCAACTTACGCGCGGTCGCCATTTGAGGCTCGATGCGATTCATGGGAAGGCTCAACATCGCAGCGAAAACCTCGTCGAATCCCACAAACCCACCACGAATCGCTCGATTATTAACCTCGGGTGGGACTTGCAAATATGAGAGCCTCATCAAAATCTTTTGGGTGTTCAAAGAAACCGGCATAGCTGCCCTTTCTACCGCTCACATCAGTATAATGGATTATCCAAGAGATGGGATTACGCCTTTGCCGCCGAATATTATAAAGAAATATGAAGAACAGATACGCTATCTTTTAGTCGGGTTCTTCAACACCGTCGTCGGCTATTCGATATTCACGATATTCTTGATGATTGCATCACAACACCACTATGTCATCGTACAGTGGGCGGGCTGGGCATTGTGCGTTCCCATCTCGACCTATACGATGAGGAAATACGTGTTCAAAGCCTCAAGTGGAAAGTTCACCCACCAGCTGCGACGATCGTATGGAATATACCTTCCCGCGCAGTTGATTTCCATGGGACTCTTGATAGTGTTCGTCAATGTATTTCATCTGTATCCGCTCGTCGGGCAGGCGGGTACCATCGTCGTCTCGACGATAATGTCTTATTTCGGGCATAAGTATTTCACCTTCAAGACACCTCTCGAAGTCGGCGAAGTGGTCGATGAAAACCTATTTGAGAACGAGGTAGACGATGCAAAAGCATAAACAAGAAATCCAATTCGCGGGAGTTCCCGGTTGGCTTACGACCGGAGGTATGGGAACGCTCATGCTTCTCTTATGCGGAGCCGGAATATATGCCGTGCTTTATCTCATAAAAATAAGCGCTTCGATATCGGTTCCCCTCATTTTGGCTTTCGTTGTGGCCACCGTTGCCTACCCGTTGGTGAAATTGGGAGACAAGATCCACCTGCCCCGTGCAGTATCGGCCGCCTTGGTCGTTTTGCTTGTCGCCGGTGTTATATGGGCGTCCGTGCAAATCGCTGTCACAGGCGTCGTCAACCAGGCACCCACAATCACATCACAGCTGGTCACGGGTACTAAAAACCTGGGCAACTCCGCCGGCGGAACGCTCAAATCATTCGGAATCACCCAGGCTCAGATCAACACGACCATCAACGATTTCACAAATACCGTAAAAAGCGGAACGAACACGACGAACACCGGCGCCATCACAAGCAGCAGTATCATTGCAAAAATCGGAAGCGCCCTTTTAAGCGGGGTCTCGGACATCGCCGGGTTCCTCGGCTCGGTGACTGGTTTCGCCTTCAGCGTGTTCATTTTCGCGATGCTACTCTACTATTTCCTCGCAGATTATCAAACCATCATTAAATGGATCGGAGACCACCTCGGCCTCGACACGGAAATCGGCGAGGATCTCATCGAAGACGCCAGTGCTTCACTGAGGGCTTATTTCAAAGGAATCACGCTTTCGGCGGTGGCCGTTGCGTTGGTGATAGGAGTCGGACTGGCGATCCTGAAAGTTCCTCTCGTAATCCCCATCATGATCGTGACCTTCATAACCGCCTACATCCCCTTCATCGGTGCGATTCTGGCAAGCGCTTTCGCGTGCCTCATCGCTTTAGGCTCGGGTGGAGTGACGACCGCGCTTATCGTGCTTGTGCTCTCCCTTTTCGTGCAAAACATATTCCAGTCGTTTGTGAACGCTCAAATATTGGGCGACAGTCTCGATCTCCACCCACTCGTCGTTTTAAGCGGCACGATCCTCGGTTCGATATTCGCCGGGCTGATGGGTGCGATGTTCGCCGCACCGTTTCTCGCCATTCTCATTCGCGTCATCAAACGACTCAGAAAAGCGAAAATCGAAATGGCTGAAAACGAATCCGTTCCCCAACTCGAGCTTGGAGAAGCTCCCCGGGAAACGGATTAGCCAGCTTGAAACCGAACCTGCGTCGATTGCCGGACATAAAATCCACTCATCTCATTGCCGTATCGATTATCGCTTGGCGAAATAGTTTTGAAGAGTCTCGATGAGTCCCTTTGTCGTCGAGACGTGCGCCTCGATCACGCGTTCTCGGGCGACGCCGAGCTGTACGAGAGTGTCGGTTGTAACAGAGCCGATTGAAAAGGGAACGACTTTTTCGAAGAGTCGCAAAGGCGCAACGGAGGCGTTTTCAAGAGCCGTAAAGAAATTGCGTACCGTCGAGGGGCTGGTGAAGGTGACCGCATCGAGATTGTCCGCACCATCTTCAAGCGCAGCGATTTGTTCGGCGGTAAGCGTCGCCGGAACGGTTTGATACACCGGGGCGACCACGACATCGTAGCCCAGTCCACGCAAGAATTCAGGGAGGATTTCTCGGGCTTTTTGCGCGCGCGGCATCAATATCTCCTGCCCCGTGATGTCGAGGCCGGCTTTACGGAGTGCGGCGGTATCTCTTTGAAATTCCTCGATGAGGCCTTCGGCTTTATAGTCGTGAGGAATAATCGCCGGAGCGATATTATGCTTTGCCAACGAGGCCGCAGTCGCGCTACCCACGCACGCGCACTTGACGCCGGCGGGAATCGAATCGATGCCACGCCGCTCAACCATGTAATCGAAAAAACGGTCGACCGCATTGGTGCTGGTAAAAATTATCCAAGCATACCGCGCGAGATTTTCAACCGCTTCCCGTATCGTGTCCTCATCATCGGGCGCGACTATTTCAATGGCGGGAACAGCGAGAACCGAAGCACCGAAGGTAGTCAGCGAGGCAATCAAGTCTCCGGCCTGGCTCTCGGCACGGGTGATGCAAATCAACCGACCGTTCAATGGTTTCAGTGGTGAATCCGTCATAATCGCGCCCTCACATGCATAACGGCCACAGACATCTCCAAAATTTCCGGACTTGTCCGCAACCGACTTTCAAGTCTTTAGGAGAGAAGTTCGGTGGCTCCGTCGGCCAAGCGAATCTCATTCAAAATTTCGACCGCACCCAGCTCACGAAGCTCGGCTGTCGCTCGCGTGCCCAAATCGATCGGGTCGTTGATATCACTCTCGACATAGGTTCGAATGATACGATCGCCGCTTACCGAGCCGACCATCGCATCCATCACCAGTTTGCCGTCTTCGATACGCGCATACGCACCGATGGGCACCTGGCAACCACCTTCGAGAAGATTCATTACCACGCGCTCGGCGGTGACGCAGGTGAGTGTATCCGCATCAGAAATCCGGTCGCACACTTCGAGCATAAATTCGTCATCTTCGCGAATTTCAATGCCGATTGCACCTTGCCCTACGGCAGAAACCATCTGCTCGGTCGGGATGAAACTCGATATCCGGTCTCCGTAACCGAGGCGCTTGATACCTGCGGCAGCCAAAATCACGACATCGACATCGCCCTCCTCGGCTTTTCGCATACGGGTATCGAGATTTCCGCGCACGTCGACGATCTCGACATCGGGGCGCAACGCGCGAACCTGCGCGACACGGCGCAGCGAACTGGTACCGACACGACCGCCCTGAGGCAGTGTGATGAAATCTTCGCCGTTATGGGAAACGAGCACGTCACGCGGGTCGACACGCGGAGGCATGCCGGCGAGCACGCACCCATCAGGCAGTTCGGTGGGTACATCTTTCATCGAGTGCACGCACAAATCGACGCCACCGGAAAGAAGTTGCACCTCGAGCTCCTTGGTGAACAAACCCTTGCCGCCGACTTTCGCAAGTGGCACATCGAGGATTTTATCCCCGGTGGTTTTGATCTTTTTAATCTCCACGGGAAGTCCGGTGGTCTCTTCGAGCATCGACTTGATGAACTCGGCTTGCCAGAGAGCGAGTTTGCTTCCGCGTGTACCGATAGTGAGTTTTGTGCGTGGCTCTGTCATTGATTATTCTCCTATTTCAACGGCATCTTGCTTAGTCGCAGAAGATGCTCGACGTCCCAACAATGATCGGATCAACCTGAAACCGGTCTCTGCGCCGGAATCGCCCGGCTCATCGAGGCCGTACATGACACGTGCGGTTTCCACCACCGCGACTCCTTTGCGCCCGCCGCCGGCTTCGCGAAGCGCGGTCGTCGGCTCATGGAGCATTTTATTCACAATCGCTTGCGTGAGGTGATCGATGGTGTCGATATCTTTGCTCGAAAGATTACCCAGGCGTTTCGTCGCTTTTTTCAACTCTTCGGTGCGGATTTTCTCCGCCTTGGCACGAATCGCAGCCACCGTCGGAGCAACCTCCATCGACTCGAGCCACGACTCGAACGAAGCCATCTCCTCGCCGATTATCACCTCGGCACGCTGTGCCTCGCGCATGCGCTCCTCGAGATTTGCCGCAACGATTCCATCGAGCGCATCCACGTCGTAAACGTAGACTTGCGAAAGGTCGGCGCACGCCGGATCGATGTCGCGCGGAACGGCGATGTCGATGAGGAACAGCGGATCGGGACGACGCGTCGCAGCCGGAGCGAGTTCTTCTTTGGTGACGACATACTCGGTGGCAGAAGTCGCCGAAACGACGATATCTGCCTCGCGCATATATTTGTAGCGGTCCTCGAAAGGAACAGCGCGCCCATTGAACTTGGCGGCGAGCGCCTCGGCGCGTGCAAACGTACGGTTGGCGACGATTGTGTTGGTGACACCGTTGCTTGTGAGATGTTTCGCCGTCAGCTCGCTCATGGTTCCGGCGCCGAGGACGAAAACCGTGCGCCCCTCAAGCGTATCGAACACGCGTTTTGCAAGCTCGATGGCGGCATAGGAAATCGAAACGGCATTCTCGCCTATTTCAGTTTCGGTACGCACGCGCTTACCCACCGTGAAAGAGCGGCGAAACAGTTCGTTGAAAATGCGCCCTGTCGTACCGGCCGCGAATGCTTGGTCGTAGGCTTCTTTCATTTGATGGAGGATTTGGGCTTCGCCAATCACCATGGAGTCGAGCGAGGAAACCACGCGGAAAAGATGCTTGACGACATCCTCGCCCTGTTTGGTGTAGAGATACTTCGACAGTTCGTTACGGTCGAGGTTATGATAGGTCGCCATGAAGTCGACGACGGCACCGATGTCATCGACATCGGCTGCGGTAACCGCATAAATCTCGGTCCTGTTGCACGTCGAGATGATCAAACACTCGAGAACCGCATCGTTGCCGGCAAGTGTTTCTAACCCATGTACCAATACATCCGCAGGAAACGTAAGCTTTTCGCGAATGTCTATGGGAGCAGACTTGTGACTGAGTCCCACAAGAGTCAAATGCATGTACTTCGCCTCTTTGTGTACCGCGCACGCTCTTCCAGCCGCCTGGTACTTTCTTGTCTTAACAAACGCTTAAGACTCCTATTTTATACATTTCTTCTTCGTGCCTTCTCTATCGTTCCAATCGTGCGTTCCGGCAATTTTCTCGGTTTTTTTGAGCAGACCGATTGCCGACCGCACGCTTTTCTTAGGTGCGCCCCCCATAAGCGGTGCAGGATGTTCAGGCAAGCAAGATTATGAGGGACGATTTAGTTTTACGCGCACAGCCAAACCCGACAAAAAAATCGGCAAAAAACACTATTCGACGGGCGTGGTAAAATTCACCGCTTACCATTGCTTTTATACAGCGCCTGAACGTCGCTATTTTAACACACATCAAGTTATTGTGAAACGTCGGGTGACAGGCGCGTCAGTCGCTTTGCCAGCACCAGACATCCGTTAATTGTCAGACTTAACGCAAAACTGGGGGTGCGGACAAAATCCTGGACCTGATTTGAAACAGGAGGATGTCTATGCACTCACAAGAGCAAAGACAAAAAGCAGTACAGCTCTTTATCGAGGGCGGGAAATCTAAGGG
>JAENWW010000021.1 GCA_016649875.1 Coriobacteriia bacterium | reverse complement strand
GCAGCCTGCAAATATTTGCAGGCTGCCAAATGTAATCAAAACGATATAAGATGTTAAGTTACCGTTATGCGCACGGTCATGAGGCTATTTGACATGCATCAAAGAAAGAATAGGCAGATTCTGATCGAGTTTCTCCCTGCCGTGTAAGAAATCCAGTTCCATCAAGAACGAATAACCTGCAAGTTTCGCCCCTTGTGACTGAACGAGGCCCGCTTTTGCGCTAGCGGTCCCCCCCGTCGCCAAGACATCATCGACTATCAAAACGACATCATTTTCATTGATGGCGTCGCAATGGATCTCCAAAGAGTCCGTTCCGTATTCGAGTTGGTAGGTGGCGGAAATGGTCTTCGAAGGCAACTTACCGGGCTTTCGTGCGGGCACGAAGCCTGCCCCGAGTTCGAATGCAATAGCTGTTCCGAACAAAAATCCACGAGCTTCGGCGCCCATTATTTTAGTCACGCCGGCGTCGCGAAAGGGATTCGACATATCCAAGATCGACTGTCTGAATGCAACCGGATCGGCGATCAGGGGTGTAACGTCTTTAAAGATCACTCCCTCTTTCGGCCAATCGACAATATCTCTGATGAATGGTGTGTAATCCACTTGCTTCTCCTACCTCATCCTTTGTCATTATTACAAGTAGTTTGCACATAGGTCGCGTGCCTTCTTCTACAAAAGGTCATGCAATTCTTCAACCAGTGCTTTACGAGAAAGTCGACCTCTCAAGTGATCGAGCTGTATTGAAATTTCAGTCAGGTTTTCATTGAGTTGTGTCCGTGACTCGGGCGTCTTGTGTCGATACGTCGGTATCAGAATCTGACCGAATAACTGAGACTCACGCTGTGAAAACGTCACATACATCCGTAAATGCCGCGGTTCGACACCGAACTTTCGTAATTTCCATGCTGCCTGGACAAGGGGGATATCGGCATTTTCAACAGAGCGCGTCCCTTGCTGATGCGAAACATCGATAAGTCCGTACTCCGATAAATCCATGATGAAGCTTTCCGGGATGCCGAGCTTATTCAATGAATCCTTAACTGAAAACTTGCCCTCTGCATTCGGAGTCAAGGGAAAATCCTTATCGGCAGTTTCAGCGCGGTTTTCAAGCAATTCTTTCGGCATGATGCCGGAATCGAACTCAATGAGTTTTTCGCGAATGACTCCGAGAGGAAAAAAGAATTCCTTTTGAAGTCTCAGGATTATTTCTACGCGATCCATGTCCTTTTTGCTGAATTTTCGGTATCCACCGGGAGTTCTTTGCGGTGAAACAAGGTCCTCGTCTTCTAAGAAACGAAGCTTTGAGACGGAAAGTTCCGGATAGCGAATCGCTAATTTTTGTACCACTTCTCCGATGGTAAAATAATCCCTACTTGCCATTTACCGGGTCATCCCTTTAGGAACTGCATTTGAAATGTTCCGATTTGGATGATGCTGCCGCTCTTGAGTTCAGCTTCGTCGATAAGGACTCCATCGAGATAAGTTCCGTTAAGCGATCCCAAATCTCGAAGAATAACGACATCTCCGACACTGACGATTTCGGAATGTTCACGCGATACGGTACGATCGTTGAGAAAAATATCGGCGTTCGTGTCGCGCCCGATGGATATATTTGCATCGTTTATCGAAAAGCAGTCCCCCATTTGCGGGCCCTTTACAACGCAAAGTTCCATTCCGGCCGATGTTTCGACAGTTTCACGGACGAGAGAATCTGCAACATTGACAGGCGTGAAAGTCGTAGTCGATTGTTCAGTGAGCACCGCACACCGAGGACATTTCTCACCCGTATAATCAAAGCCACACACTTTACAAACTGTCATCGACGTATCCGTTCTAAAAAAAGTTCATTTCAATCTCGAAGAGTAGCCAATTCCGCAGCAAATGCATCGATGATTTCCGGGTTTTCCAAAAGTTCGGTGCGGCGACCCTCAGGTATGCGATTTCGCACGAAAGGATCCTCGAGAATATCAAACAACGAACGACCGAGATCTACTTCGCGGATGATATACTCACTCACCCTGTCTTCGGTCGGATTTGCTAAAAGGCGCTCGAAAAATTCATTCGTCGCGCGAGAAAAGTCAGACATTGATTCTCCTTGGGTTCATCGGGACGATGAGGCTATCTGCATAACCTCATTGTACCCCAGAATACATCTCTAATCGATACTTCCTGTCCATGCCACATTCGGTCTACGCGCAGCTTCAGCCTCGTCAAGTCGCCTGATCGGCGTGAAATACGGTGATCCTTTCACCAAATCGGGATCGTTTTTCGCCTCGGCGGCAATCTTGTGCATAGCCTCGATGAATGAGTCGAGAGATTCCTTCGATTCGGTCTCGGTCGGCTCAATCATCATCGCTTCATCGACGAGTTGCGGAAAATAAATCGTCGGCGGATGAAAGCCGTAGTCGAGGAGTCGTTTCGCCATGTCGAGAGTATGTACCCCGTAATCGTGCCCTTGACGCGAACCGGAAATCACGAATTCATGCATGCAGATTCTGTCATAGGCGATATCGAACACGTCGGCCAATTTGACGCGCATATAGTTTGCGGAGAGAACAGCTTGCTCACCGGTGTCTCGAATCCCTTGCCCGCCGAGCGCTTTGATATACGTATAGGCGCGGACCAATACACCGAAGTTCCCCATGAACGAGCGAACCCGTCCGAGAGAGTTCGAGGGCGTCACAAGTCGGTAGGATTCCCCCTCTTTTTCCACGATGGGACCCGGCAAAAAGCTTGCAAGCTCGGCAGAAACGCATACAGGTCCGGCACCCGGTCCCCCACCGCCGTGTGGCGTTGAGAAGGTCTTATGCGTGTTGATATGAAGCGCATCGAAACCGACATCGCCAGGACGGGTGATACCGAGAATCGCATTGAGATTTGCGCCATCGCAATATGCATAAGCGCCGACGGCATGTACGGCTTGCGTGATTTCGAGAATTTGGGAATCAAACATCCCCACCGTGTTCGGATTGGTCAGCATGAAAGCGGCGGTATCCTCATCGAGCGCGGCCTTGAGCTTCTCTATGTCGACCATCCCGGATTCCGTGCTCTGAATCGAAACGACCTCGTAGCCGCACATTGCGACTGAAGCCGGATTCGTTCCGTGAGCGGTATCGGGAATGATAACTTTTTTGCGTGGATTACCTTTCGCCGTATGTGCCGCTCGGAATACGGAAAGCGCCGTGTATTCTCCGTGTGCGCCGGCAGCCGGCTGCAAGGTGACCGCGGGAAACCCCGATATCGTGCCAAAATCTTTTTGAAGTTCGTACATCAACTGCAGCGCGCCTTGAACCGAACTTTGCGGTTGATAAGGGTGCAACCCCGCAAAACCACTGAGACGAGCCATATCCTCGTTGATACGGGGGTTATACTTCATCGTACAAGACCCCAAAGGATACATTCCCGAGTCGATACCGAAGTTCATGGAAGCCAAATGCGAGTAATGACGCATTATCTGAACCTCCGTCACCTCAGGCAGTATCGGTGCGGATTTGCGCGCAATCGAGCCGAAAGTGTCGGCAATGTCAATCGCAGGTACGTCGAGCGCGGGAGGAACGATGCAAGTCAAACCTTTCGAACTTGTCTCATATATGGTTTCGCGCGGTCCTCTGTAAACACCGGTCTCGGTGAGATTATTCATGTGCTTTCACCTCATTCACAAACGCATCCATTTCTTCACGGGTGCGCTTCTCGGTTACCGCGAAAAGTAGTACATGCTCATCGAGGACGACACCGGATATATAACCGTGCTCGAACAAATCATCATACAGAATTTGAGCGGCGCCCTTATAGACCAGTGCGAACTCATATCCATAAACATGCTCGTTGAGAGGTTCGAATTTTCCCGTTGCAACGAGAGCGTCATGCAAATACCGTGCCTTCGACACTGCAGAAAGAGCGAATTCTTTTAAGCCGGTCGGACCGACTCCGGCCAGATACATGCCGGCAGCGAGAGCATTGAGCGCGTGGTTGCTGCAAATATTGGAAGTGGCTTTCTCACGACGGATATGCTGTTCTCTCGTACTGAGTGTGAGCACATACCCCGTGTGACCGTCGACATCGGTTGTCTTCCCGACGATTCTTCCGGGCATTTGTCGAGTACATGCACTCGTACAGGCGAAATATCCCAATCCCGGTCCGCCGAAACTCATCGGGTTTCCTAAGGATTGCGCTTCCCCGACGACGATATCGGCACCGAGATTTGCGGGTGCTTCCACAAGGCCGAGCATGAACGGATTTGCGACGACGATGAGAAGACCCTTATGGGCATGAATCGCATCGGCGATTTCTTCCAGCGGTTCGTAAGCACCGTAAAAATTCGGATAGCCTACAATGACAGCGGCGACCGTATCATCGATTGCTGCCAAAATATCGTCCGTAGGAGTAACGCCGTTCACTGGATCGACGAATATCGGTTTTACGGTATCGGCGTGCGTATAGGTCTTCAAAGTCTCAAGATACTCGGGGTGCAGGGAGCCCGCCACGACGACTTTGTCGCGTTTGTGAGCGAGGCGGACGGCCATGAAAGCGGCTTCAACCATCGCCGTTGCACCGTCATACATGCTGGCGTTGGCTCTATCCAGTCCGGTCAATTGGCAAATGCCGGTTTGATATTCGTAGACCGCCTGGAGTGTCCCCTGCGAAACTTCGGGTTGATACGGGGTGTAGGCGGTAAAGAACTCCGGCCTCAAAAGCAGATGATCGATAAACGCAGGAATGTAATGGTCGTAACAACCGGCACCAGCGAAAGAAACCAACTCCGTAGCCGGAGTATTCTTCTTCGCCAAGGCGGTTATCTTCGACACCAATTCCATCTCACCGGCGCCATCGCCGAGCGGCAGGAGCCCTTTCAGACGTGCTTTCTCGGGAACATCCACGAAGAGTTCCTCGATGTTTTTCACGCCCACCGCTTCAAGCATTTCCTTTTTCTGCTGAAAGTTAATCGGAAGATAATTCATAGACGCCTATCTCCTACTCGTCGATGGATGCGAGATATGCCTCGGCATCGAGAAGATCTGCGAGTCCCGACTCATTTTCAATGCGGACTCGAATCATCCATCCGTCGCCGTAACAATCATCGTTTATCGTCTCGGGGGCATCCGCCAAAGAATCGTTAATGGCAATGACTTCTCCACTGACGGGCATGAACAGTTCGGAAACCGACTTGACGGACTCAACTTCGCCGAACGTGTCGCCGACGGCGAATGATTCCCCTTCATCGGGCAGATCGACATACACGACTTCGCCGAGAGCATCTTGTGCATACTCGGTAATTCCGATTGTCGCTTCATCACCTTCGACTATCACCCACTCGTGGTCGATGGAATACTTACGATCCTTGGGCATATCCATTTTGTTCCCTTTCTCAAGTTCGAACGTAGGTATCGAGTTACAGTCTATTTCACCAAAAACGGTGGTTTGACAACGGTGGCGGAAACGGTGCGCTTCCTGATTTGAATTTCAAGTTCAGTCCCGGGCTCGGCGAATTCAGCAGGTACATAAGCCGTAGCCATCCCCTTGCCCAAAGACGGTGAATGCGATCCACTTCCGACGGTCCCGATTTCTTTCCCTTCATGCAAAACCGAATATCCGTGTCGAGGAATTCCGTTCTCCACGAGCAAATGAACGAGCCGAACACTCGGCCCCGTTTCGCGAATCGCCTTCAGGGCCTCGCAACCGGTATACCCTTCTTTCGATTTCGGGCACGCCCATCCGAGACCCGCGGAAATCGGATCACGGGTTATATCCATATCACTCCCGTACAGTGAGTATCCCATCTCGAGACGCAACGTATCACGCGCGCCGAGTCCG
Organism: Coriobacteriia bacterium; assembly: GCA_016649875.1. NCBI lineage: Bacteria > Bacillati > Actinomycetota > Coriobacteriia > Coriobacteriia bacterium. The sequence continues at coordinate 6,425 of JAENWW010000021.1, read as the reverse complement.
ACGGGAGAGACCTCGGGAAATGAAAGCAACATGCGCCAAAGAGCTACGACATCATCTTTATGGACGATGATCTCGACTCCGTCTTCCCCCGTATAACCCGTGCGAGCCACGAGAACATCGATCTTACCGTCGATGGTGGCGGGCTCGATGTGAAAACGGTGAGGAGGCTCCCATGAGGGACCGAAAATCTGTTTGAGAACCCCCAATGCCTTTGGACCTTGAACCGCTATGAGACCGGTGCGGTCCGTCTCGTCAAACATTTCGACGTTGTCGGGCTTATGCTCGTACAACCAGTTCCAATCTTGAAAGCGATTGGAAGCATTTGAAATGATGAGGAACTCAAGACCTGTATTGTACACAATCAGATCATCGATGATGCAACCCGCATCATTTAAGAGCAGCGTATACTGCGCGGCACCGATATCGACGATTTTATTCACCTCGTTCGAGAGCATCGTGTTCAAGAAATCAAACGCTCCTTCTCCAGAGATTCTGAATTCGGCCATATGCGAAACGTCGAAAATTCCGACTGATTCGCGCGTGGCAAGATGTTCTTCGAGTATGCCTCCATATTGTACCGGCATCTCAAAACCGGCAAAATCGACCATGCGCGCACCGAGCGCGACATGTTCATCGTAAAGCGGAGTGCGAATCAACGTATCGGACATGAAAACTCCCTACAGACAATCCCGCCATGTAAAAAGCGCATTTCTGCGCCGGAACAACATAGTTACAATACCAAAAAACTTACCTGAATATGAAATGAATCGACTCAATGGTCTCTTCAAGTAACACTTAGTTAAAAAGTTTAATCAGCGCTATGAACGGTCTCAGCAGAATAAAAGGTTTGCTCACTTTTTCGGTGGCGACGAGCGGAACGGTTGCGATGAGCTTGCCTCTCTGGATATATTTCGCGACGCCGACGGTATCCCCTTTTTGTACGGGGGCACTGACGGGGGAACGCTCGAGTTTTCTCGTGATCTCACCCGCAATGTCGAAAACCGGAATGGTCAGACCATTTTTCATTGCAACAGCTACTGATTTATTGAGATAGTCGGATATTTCTACAGTCCCGACTCCCGTCCCTTTCACCGTGATTTGTTGATTCCTGTAATGATTGAAACCGAAATCCAAAAGTGTGGCCGACTCGGTGAAACGAGCCGTATCGATGCTGGTCCCTAAAGTGACGGCATAGAGCTCGATCCCGTTTCGCAGGGCGGCAGCGGAAAGACAGTAGCCGGCAGGAACGGTCCATCCTGTTTTTATGCCGATTGCGCCTTGGTACTTCCAAAGCAAAAGATTCGTACTGGGAAGCGTGTGCTTGGCCATAGCGGTCTGAAACCTCACTAATTTCATTTTGACGATCGAGCGAAATTCGGGAGACTGCATGGCATAGCGACTCATGATGGAAACATCACGTGCCGTCGAATAATGTTGCGGGTTTTCAAGACCGTCGGGATTTTGGAAGTGAGTCCCGGTCATGCCGAGTTCTTTTGCTTTTTCATTCATCATTGTAACGAATTTATCTTGACTTCCGGCAACGTTATAGGCAATCGCGACCGCAGCATCGTTGCCTGATTTAACGAGTGCGGCCCCGAGCAAATCCTCCATCGTCATCGTCTCGCCTGATTTGAGAGACGCGGTCGATTCACCGATTTGAGTACTCAGCTTAGGGATAGTGACCTTATCAGTCGGCTTGCTGTGATCCATGGCCACAATCGCCGTCATCACTTTCGTAATCGAGGCGATGTGATGTCGCTCGTTTGCATTTCTCGACCAAAGAACGCTCCCGTCTTCAGTCACCAAGATACCTTCATCCATCGAAACATCAGGCATGAGCGACGAGGAAATATTATAGTCCGTATAGACACCGTCTTGAAGCTTATCGTACTTCCCCACCACGGCCATTGCTTGCGCCGGCACGAGCGAGAAAGCCAGGACCGCTACAATCAGCAGTGCATTCAATCGAGTGATGAACCGATTGCACAATACCGTGTGAGCTTTACGAATTTTCACGAATCCACTAGTTTTCATTCGTACTTGTCAGTAAATCTTCATCGGAGACGATTTTGTATCCGGCCTCAAGAATGGTCTTTTCAAAACTCGGATCGTTGAGTCGAAATATATTGACCGCTTTTCCGGAGTTCGGCTCGATGAAACAATAGGTATAAGAAATGTCCACCCCGTGGGAAGAGACGAATTCCAGGAAGTCAGCGAGAGAACCGGGCGTATCCGAAAGCTCGACACCGCACACAGGTGTCATGGCAACGGAAAATCCTTCATCGAGAAGCACCGATTGCGCCTGAACCGGATTATCGCAGATGATACGCGCAACACCGAATTCGGAAGTGTCGGCAACGGCGAGAACATGCATGTTGATTTCCGCATCGGCCAAGAGCCGCGCCATCGAAGAGAGCGTACCCGGGGCATTTTCCAAAAAAACAGATACTTGTTTAACCATTGAGCTACTCCTTGCCGCAGCGAAGATCGACTACACGTTGAATTTTACCCTGTGAACGCGCTAAAGACTTAGGTTGAACAATTTTTACATCAATTGAAATCGCAAGTGCCGAAGAAATACGGGCGCGTACCTTACGCGAGGTCTCTTGGATAGTCTTGATTTCATCGAAATCAATCCCGGGTTCCAATTCCACACGAACTTCGACGGTATCCATGGAGCCCTTCTTGTCCAAGATAATTTGATAATGCGGTGCGACATTTTCAATCGAAAGCAAAATGTCTTCGATCTGGGAGGGATACACGTTAACCCCGCGAATGATAAGCATATCATCGCTTCTACCGGTAATTCTGGCAAGACGTCTGAATGTGCGACCGCAGGCGCAATCTCCGGGAATGATGCGACTGACGTCTCTCGTGCGATAGCGTATGAGCGGAATTCCTTCTTTGGTCAAAGTCGTCAAAACGACTTCGCCGTATTCTCCGTCCGGAACGGGTTTCAGTGTTTCCGTATCCAAAATTTCGATTATGAAGTTGTCCTCGTTGATATGGAGGCCGTTTTGCTCGAGACACTCGTACCCGATACCCGGCCCCATGATCTCCGAGAGTCCGTATATATCCAGAGCTTTGATTCCGAAAAGGTTTTCAAGTTTATTGCGCATCGATTCAGACCATGGTTCGGCTCCGAAAATGCCTACCCGTAGGGGAAGTTCCCGCGGATCGACGCCTTGCTCCTTCGCCGTCTCCCCCACAAGCAGAGCGTAGCTCGGAGTGCAAGCTATGGCCGTGACTCCGAAGTCACGCAAAATTTGAACTTGACGGTTGGTATTTCCTCCGGAAACCGGCACGGCGGCGGCACCCAATTTTTCGACACCGTAATGCGCGCCCAGCCCACCGGTGAAAAGTCCGTAGCCGTACGCGATATGGACGATGTCCCTGTCATCGAGCCCGGCGGCGCTTAAAGCACGAGCAACGCATTCGGCCCACATTTCCACATCGTTTTCGGTATAGCCCACCACGCTGATCTGCCCCGTGGTACCGCTCGAACAATGAACGCGAACGATATCTTTCATGGGAACGGCGAACATTTTATAGGGGTATGCTTTTCGCAAATCGTCTTTGACCGTGAAAGGAAGTTTCCCCAAGTCTTTTATCCCGCGAATATCATCCGGCCTTATGCCGAGTTCATCGAATTTGTTGCGATAGGTATCGACTTTTTCGTAAACATTTTTCACCACAGCTCTCAGCCGTTGAGACTGAAGCTCATCGAGGCTGCAGCGATCCATGCATTCGAGTTGTTCTTGGTACATGAGCTCCCCTGTTCTTCTAATTTGCTATTAAGTCGATTACTTTCGTACCCACGCGAACAACCTGAGGTTTTGCAGCATAGTGGGAAGTGAACGTATCTTTCAGAACCTGTTTCGTCCCGTCGCTCACCGTCCGCGTCAACACGACCGTTCCACCTTTGATGCCGGTTCTTTCGATGATTTTGGTGCCTGTCTTAAGCTTTTCATCTTTGATCTCATTTATCGGATAATCTTTGATGTTCGACCAGTCGCTTGTCGAGAGGTTTACCGAATAACCGAGATCGGTGCCGTAAATCGATATTGTAACCGAACTGTTCGTGTATGCAGAAGAAATAAACACCCATGTGTCGAGATTGTTCACGAACTTTAAATCGGGTCCGCCCCAAGATACGGTCGCATCACGTCCCACCGGATATTCACTGATGTAGTAGGAATGATTCCTACGTTGCGTAATCGGCAAACCGGAAAGCAATACGGCATTGAACAAAGTTGTGTTGACTTGGCAGATACCGCCGCCGAGTTGAGGCACCACCTCACCGTTTACAATCGCTCCCGCTTCCTTATATCCTTTTTCCGCTGTTCGCTCACCGATGGTCCCGTTAAAAGAAAACGTTTTACCGGGAGCCAAAAGAGTTCCAGCAATTGAACGCGCCAAAAGTTGGATATTGGCGACGCGAGGCTTATTGCCCGGGTTGAATGAAGTGGTGTAGGTTGAAATCCGATTTTCAATTCCCATGGTTTGGGCTTTTTTTGTCGTGATACTCGGCTCGACGGCATGGGTTGTGACACTTACCACCTTGGGCGTTTTTGAGGACTGGAGCGCAGCGATGATATCTTTCGATAGTTTTGCAGGATTAGCTCCGGTTCCGTTTTTCGCAGGTATTATGCTGGCGCGGCCACCGGCCGTTGAAAATCCGGCATCGACTGCCGCCCTCCCCACTGCCGTCCCCATGAGAGGAAGGACATGCTTTCCCACCAGATCAGTCGAAATGAACGGGACGAGATACACTTCTCCCGTTGCATCCGATTTCAACAAAGTTTCGTTGACGTAAGCATCGGTTTCCTTAAGATCGTCATTTCGCTTGAAATCGAACAACTGCGCTATACCATCTGATTTTAGTTTCCAACTCTTTTTATTGTAGAAGACCGTGATTTCGGTTTTCACCAGGCTCGATGCCACATCGGCCGCATCCTGTGCTTCGGCTTTTGTCACGGCCACCGATTCGTCCTCGACCGGTGCTGCAACATCGACCGGTGCCACAAGTGTGCGAGTGTTTTGAATCATGGCAACCGAAAGTTTGTTGACGAGCCTGTCGGTATTGAGCGCCGTTCCGGCATGACCGTCCGTCACGACGAAACGACCGTTCTCGAGCTTTACGCCGTAGTCGACGGGACTGACATCAGTCTCAGCCTGAATCTTTTCATACAACTTAACGGACTTTTCGGTATTGACAGAGGAAATCAAAGCCGTATCTTGCTTACCGATATAGGAGCCGAGAGACTCGCCCATACGCTTGAGAATCGAACCGGTCCTTCCGACATCGTATGCATTGACGGCAATTTGCTTCTCATCGAAATCTAAGCCGATATCTTTACTGGATACCTTCCAAATATGTTTTTCATACGTGACTTTCACACTGTTCATTGAAGATTCATTCAGTTGACCGTCAAGGTACTTCGTTGCTTCCGTTACGGTTTTACCGCCCAAATTCAAGCCGTTGGCGGTCACTCCGTAGCGAATCTTACCGGCGTTAATTGCCGAATCGAAACAAAATATGAGTAATATTGCAACGAGCACTCCGCCCAAACACACGCCGGCGATAGACCATGGGCGCTTTTTTCCAAGTTTTTCTTTTCCGGCTTGTACGGAGCCACGACCTCCGTACGAATTTTTTTCGATCACAATCAACCTTTCAAGTATCACGTATCTAAACTTTCTTATCTCCGACGGTTCCGAAAAAATCGGCATATCCGATGGAGGTGTAACGAGCCGCGGTAATCAGTGACAAAACCACGCCCGCATAGACTAACCAAATCCACACGACATACACCGCTCCGTTAAAGCCTGGAAGCCAATTCGCAGAAGTCACTCCGAGACCGGCGGTACGAGGCCAATCGAGAATGAGCCCCGTGAATCCCGTAAAAAGAAGTGCCGTGGTGAGCTTGCCTGTGAAAATCACTTCGATCTGCGGTCCTCCCCGATGTTTGACTCGGGATAATCCAATGGCGAGGTATGCGTCGCGTAGAACGAGAATCGACACTACCCAAAGTGGAATTCTACCCACCACGAAAAGCCCGACGACGCCGGCTAAAATGAGAAATCTGTCTACGAAGGGATCAAGCAACTTGCCGAACTCACTGACGGTGTCGGTCCGCCTTGCAATCTGTCCGTCTATGAAGTCGCTCACACCGGCAAGTGCGAATACAAAAAATGCCGCCTTATTGTTCCCCTTGTCGACAAGAAGAAAAAAGGCTACCGGAACCATTATGAGCCGAATGACGGTTATCACATTGGGCAGGGTGAATTCCGGATTGATTTTATAGTTTTTCTCGTTCATGGCCTGTGTTTCCCTCACGGTCATCTTTCCTCTTTAGTTTAGCAAAGGAACTGCCTTTTGAAAATTACTTCGGAAAAAACCGTAACTGTACAGATACCCCATT
>JAENWW010000020.1 GCA_016649875.1 Coriobacteriia bacterium | reverse complement strand
TACAGAAATGAGATCTGTCTGTACTTCCCCGTCGACCTGCTGGAATTCTTAGCTTCCGAACTGCGGTACTTCTAATCTACCAAAAACACGTTGCGATACCCTCGTGGACTACGCCACGGTTTACAGCGAAAACGACGTGCGGTTCACCTTCAAGGACGTCACTGAGATAAAGTCCTAACCAGCCACCGAAAGACAGCTCGCCTTCGGGCAGCTGTCTTGGTTACTCCTACGAACAACAAAAAATGATATTATTCAAGATTCTCTGCAATATAATCAACAATACTTTCAAGCCATTCATTGGCACGCAGCGTCTTTGAACTGTATGGTGAATATTGCATTCCAAAGTCGGTCGGCCACCAATCGCCACCAATATTCTCGATTAGCCCCATGCGTTCGAGAATATTATTGAGTTTCTGAGAACTCCGTACTTCAATACCGTCTCGAGCCCTTAGCTCACTTATCACTTCAAAATTTCTTAACATAACAACTTGCCCTCTATTAAACTATGACTTTGGTCCGCCGAGTTTTCCTTTGGCAATCACAGCAAGGACAACACTACCGAGCGTAACTACCACCGCCAGTGCGCCCTCACCAATTTTTCTAATTACCCAGTTTGCCTTGTTTTGGCAGCTTTCGCAGAGGTTCTTTTTGCTGGTCTGGAGTATCTCTTTGCCACACTTCTTGCAAAACTTACTCATTGTGACTCTCCTTTTTAACTGTTACGGCATCAAGCAGCGGTTGCGTCTCTTCGATGTCCAGAGGGAGAGCCGCAATCTTCTGCTGAATGTCCGTGAAATTATCAATCAGGTTCTTTTGGCTTGAATTGCCATACGAATCCAAGGTCAATAACATGTCTCTGTCATCAAGAGAATTGGCGCTTATGAAATCGCTGAATTGCTTCATGCTAAGTCTGGCGGCGTTTTGCTCGCCGAGCAAACAATACACCGTTGTTTCGACCTGCACGGTTTGTGTGATAGCCAGAAGGCTATTAAAGATTTCGGCGCTCTTCTCGTCACCGTGGTTTTGTGCCTCTTTATCAATCAGCTTTGAGAACCAGCCTTTGTCCTTCCGCTCTTCGAAAAACCGCTTCTCGCTGGCAAACGCCCTGAAAAGGATGCACTTGGCGTCCGTCGCGCTACTCAATATACTAAGCAACTTTTCTTCCCGAGCTCTGGCATCGCTTATCTGAGCGACTTGCTGTAGCTGTTGCCATGCACTCTCAGCCAGTGCGAGCCTATCGTCTTGCAACTCACTATGCAGATCTGCGATGCCCCTCTGTACATCGTGAATTTCGCTTATCACCTGAGCAAGTGCAATCTGAGTTTGCAAGTCCACAATCGAAAGCCCCAAATCAGGCGTTAACTTGATATCCCTTAGCCGCACCTGCGCGACAACGCCTTTATCTCCATAAATGGATGGCAGTATTTCGCCGCTTTTATCGGTAACGAATCTATATATTCCTGAATCAATCAGGCGTTGAATTGCGGGGTTGGTTTCTGCGATTTTTATAGTCTCCGGCAAAGCTGCCTTTACAGCTTCAAAGAAGGCTGGGGCAACTCTGGATAGGTTCTCAGCTCTTCCGAAAATAATGCTTAGGTTATTGCTCTGTATCGTGCCTATTGGAAACACTTGGTCAAAGCCAGCGGCAAGAGATGTGCTTTCCCATTGGAACTTTGCCAACGGCTTTTTGCTCGCAACCATCGGCAGGTTTTTGCTGCTACTCCTGTACCCACAGAATGGGCAACCCGAAGCCTTGTCCGATACCTTTGTCCCACACTCTGGGCAATATACCAATGCCATCTAAATGTCCTCCCCGCTGATGAATTTTGGCTGCAACCGTGACTGGTCTGATTGCTCGCTCGGAACAGCTACATTTCAGGGCTTTTCGGCTATGCACACCCCATATGCCCTTTGCATACCCCTTTTTCGCCGCTCCCGACCTTTTCTTAAATTGTATCAATTTCTGCATAGTTACATCGATGTAGATCACCTTGATCTTGCCGTGGTAGTGCTTTTGAAGGATCTTGAGCACTTCGAGGTTGTCGCCCTCGATGAAGACATTCTTGGTGGTATCCCAGTCCTTCGAGTTCTCGAAGTCGGGCTTCAATGTCGCAGTGGTCGGCTCTTGTGCAGCGCGCAGGGCGCGCTTCTTGCCGGGCCAGAACAAGCCAAAGCGCTCGCGGTCATCACCCGCGTCGTCACCGAGAAGTTCTTTGAGCTTTTCGACATCTACCTTCCCGTCGGCAATGGCCTCAGGAATCAATTCCGAGAGTTGTGCGGCAAGCTCGGTCTTGAAATTCGGCATCGTACTCGGAACTTCGTAAACGTCCTGTTGGTCAACACAATTCATTGAATTTTCAAGCATATTGTTCGTTTTTGCTTTGTTTACTTGGGCCATAAATTTCGCTCCCACTGATTAGTCCGGTTTGAAATCCCCCGGCGGCTCCGACGCTTCTCCGACAATAGGTCCGACCGCTTCCGCGTTGGCATAAAAACCCCTATGGTCCCCACGTGAATATAAACTGATAAACGCGTCAGAAAACGCCGCTTAAACATTCATTAAGAATATCACAAGGGTAGGACAGCATAAATGAGAAAGCCCTCCTACCTGCGGAAGCAAGTAGAAGGGCGTCTATTTTTTTGGTGGAGCTTAGGGGACTCGAACCCCTGACCTACTGGCTGCCAGCCAATCGCTCTCCCAACTGAGCTAAAGCCCCAAAACGTCAACGATTAAGTAGTATAACACAAACCATTTACGCGGCACCTATCCAAGTATTTTTTTGAGATCCTCATCGGGAGTGGTGATCGGAGCGATGTTGTAATTCTCCACCAAAAAGTCGAGGACGTTAGGCGACACGAACGCCGGAAGCGTCGGCCCGAGGATGATGTTTTGAATCCCCAGGTACAGCAAGGTCAGCAAAATGCATACGGCCTTTTGCTCATACCAAGAGATGATCATCGAAAGCGGCAGCTCGTTCACGCCACACTCGAATGCCTCGGCCAGAGCGACGGCGACCTTGATGGCGCTGTAGGCATCGTTGCACTGTCCCATGTCCATGATGCGCGGCAGTCCGCCGATGGTGCCCAAGTCCAAATCGTTGAAGCGATACTTGCCGCACGCGAGCGTGAGGATAATCGAGGTATCGGGAGTCTTCTCCACGAACTCGGTGTAATAGTTACGTCCTGGCTTGGCACCGTCGCAACCGCCGACCAAGAAGAAGTGGGTGATGTCTCCCGCCTTGACGGCATCGACCACGGTTCCGGCAACCGAAAGCACCGTGCCGTGACCGAATCCGGTGGTGACGTGTGTGCCGCCGTTGATACCGGTGAACGCTGTCTCTTCCGCGAAACCGCCGAGTTCGAGCGCCTTTTCTATAACCGGCGTGAAATCTTTATCCTCACCGATATGCACAAGCGCCGGATACGATACGACTTCGGTGGTGAACACGCGGTCTTTATAGCTGTCGCGTGGCGGCATCAAACAGTTGGTGGTGAAGAGCACGGGCGCCGGGAGGTTGTTGAACTCCTTTTGCTGGTTTTGCCATGCGGTTCCGAAGTTGCCCTTGAGGTGTGCATATGCCTTGAGCTCGGGATACGCGTGCGCAGGTAGCATCTCGCCATGCGTGTATATGTTGATTCCCTTGTCCTTCGTCTGTTCGAGCAAGAGCTTGAGATCGTAGAGGTCGTGCCCGCTGATGACGATGAAGGGTCCCGCCTCGACGCTGAGCGGCACCTCGGTCGGCACAGGCGTGCCGTATGTTTCGGTGTTCGCCTTGTCGAGGAGCGCCATGCAGGCAAAGTTGACCTCGCCCACTTTGAGCACGAGGGGAAGAAGCTCCTCCATCGTGAGGTCCTTGCCGACTGCTTCCATGCCTTCATAGATGAATTCGTCGACGGCCTTATCGGTGAAACCGAGCACGAGCGCGTGATAAGCGTAGGCCGCCATACCGCGTATGCCGAACAAGATGAGAGACTTCAGAGAACGAATGTCTTCATCGTCGTTCCAAAGACTTTCCATGTCGTAATCGACGCCGTATTTGCACGCGCATGCGTCTTTGCCGGCAGCAGCGATTAGGGCCGCCTTCTCCGCGTGTACGATGTCGACTTGCTCTTGAACGGTTTCATTGTTGAAGTTCACGTTCGTGACGGTGGTGAAAAGTCCGTCCAACATGACGCGATCGGTATGCGCCGTGGGAGTTCCCGCGCACCGTGCGACGCGTGCCAGCCCGATCAAAGCGCCGGTCAACTCATCTTGCAACTCGGCGGTGTCCGCCTTTTTCCCGCACACGCCGGCATTCAGACAACCGGTGCCGTGCGCCGTCTGCTCGCACTGGAAACAAAACATGTCGCTCATAAGATTTCCTTTCCACTCTCAACCATCGGATAATTATGTTCGTCGATACCTCGACTTGCACCGCCATGATACTTCGCTATACTGGTGAAGTATGTTGTATTTACAACGAGAAGGAAAACTTTTGGAACATTTATTTTCAGCACACGACAAGCAAACGATCGCACATTCGCACCTGTTCGAAGATATGCCCATCAATCAACAGGATACACTCCTTGCCTGCCTGCACGCGAAAAAGAAAAGTTACAGAAAAGATGAAACCGTTTTGAGGGCGGGCGATAAAGTCGCCGAAGTGGGAATCGTGCTTACGGGTGGCGTGAACATCACCAAAGACGACTTCGAGGGAAACCGCTCCATTCTTTCCAAAGCGGGACCGGGCGCGATGTTTGCGGAGGCCTTCGTCTGCTCGAACGCGGATACGCTCCCCGTGAGCGTCATCTCGACGGAAAAGACCGAGATACTCTTCATCGATTATAAGAGAATCGTCACGGTGTGTTCCTCGGCCTGCGACTTCCACAACCGCCTCATCAACAACATGATGAGTATTTTGGCGCATAAAAACGTCATGCTCACGGAGAAAGTCGAACACACCGGCAAGCGCACCACGAAAGAAAAGCTTCTCTCCTACTTGTCGACTCGCGCGATCAAATCCGGGAACTCGACGTTCGACATCCCGTTCAACAGACAGGAGCTCGCCGACTACTTAGGCGTCGACAGAAGCGCGATGTCTGCCGAACTGTGCAAACTGCGCGACGCGCACATCCTCTCCTTCGAGAGAAACCATTTCACGCTGTATTGATTGTGATTGTTTTGACAGTTCGAGCTTTTAAAGATACTACTCGTCTGATTTCGAAGGCACGCGCTTGTTGCGATTCGGATCGTCGGTGAACACCGGCATACCTTCGACGGCGCGCTTGAGCCGTTGTGCCTGCATGTGCGCCTGGCGTGAAGCCATGAGCTCGGAAGTGATCATGCCGGCGAGCATGAGCGCCGCACCGATAACCTCTCGGGTCGGTGCCAAGCCGGCCATCCACCATCCGAAAAGTCCACCGAGTGCAGGCTCGGAAATCAAAATCAAGGCGATACGCGACGGCGGCAAAATGCGCTGCGCCCACGTCTGCACGACGAACGCAAACGCCGAGGCCACCAAACCGCAGGTAAGAAGTGCGAACCACACATTCGGACTCGTCGGAAGCCCGGCATGCTCGCCTGTCGCAAGCGACATCGCACCGGTGGTCAAAGCGACGACCGCCAGCTGAACGAACGTGAGCGCCAGCGTGTCGTGATGTTTGTCGTTCGTACCGAGCAAAATCATGTGGGCCGCATAGGCAAACGCCGATGCGAGCACAAGCGTGTCACCGAGAACCCACCCATGCGTACCGCTCAGCGTTATGCCCGAAAGAAGCACAAGGCCGGAAAGCGCGAGTCCGACGCCGACGATGGTTCCACGATGCGGCATCCTTTTCCTGATGATGCTTTGCGCAACCGGAACGAGCACGACATACATACCCGTCAGAAAAGCGGTACGGGCAGGGGTTGTGCCTCCCTGGCTTAAGGGCAACAGGCCGAGCGTTTGCAAAATGTAGCCCGCGGACAGCAAGATACCGGCGGGAATCCCGAGCTTGAGGTTATGCACATCGATTCGTTTGAGGACTTTGGGGAAAAAAGCCAGAAACGCAAGAGCTGCAATGGCGAAGCGCAGGCACAAAAAGGCATAAACCGGGTACTGGGTTATGGCATCGGCCACGACAACGAACGTCGCACCCCACACTGTTGCGACGAATATGAGGGCGACGACGGCGACGACTTGCCGATCGGCGCTTTTGAGTTTCGCCATCATCTGTCTTTATTCCTCGACCTTCAAACGCTTGGCTTCACTCCAAAGTTTATCCAAACGATATTCCTCGCGGGTATCGGGTTGGAAAACATGCACGACGATGTCGCCGAAATCGAGCAAAACCCACGGACTCGTTCCTTTGCCTTCTCGCCCGATCGGCTTGAGGTGATAGGCCTCTACCAGACGGTCCTCTATTTCATCGGCGATGGAAGCGATCTGGCGTTCGTTTGCTCCGGTGGCCAATATGAAATAGTCCGTCACAGAGAGAAACGGTGCTACGTTGAGCGCAATGACATCGGTTGCTTTTTTGTCGAGTGCGGCCTGCATGGCGGTTCGGGCGAATTCCTCCGTCGTGAAGTCACGCGGATTCTTCTTCGCCTCCATGGTTTCGGCTGCGCTTTCCGGCGCGCTTACCTTTATGCTTGCGGTCGTGTTTTCAATCGTGCTTTCAGTGTTTGTCACGTTATTCCTCTACTTTTAGGACGAGCGAATTCCATACTCCGAGTGTATCGGGATGGATGACTTTCTTATATGTCACCAAGTGCTTCATCGTTTGCTGGTACGCTTGGAAAAACAGTTGATCGAGCCCGATGGTTCCCACCATCTCGCGCAGACTCTCCACGGCCGGAAAACTGCGCGACGGCTCTATCATATCGGAGACATACACGATCATGTCGAGCTCGCTCATATCGGGCACGCCGACCGTGTGGTGCTCGATGGCATGAAACACCTCGTCGGTCAGTTCGAACGGATTCGCGCAGCTCTCGAAGTATTCGCGCGCGCCGTAGGCACCCGTATGCGCGTGCACCAATCGCGGTGAGCACGCGATGATGTCATCCACGTCGATTCCGAATCTTCTCGCGCGCGCAATGAGATTTTCCTCAGTCTCGTTGCGGTCCCAATCATGGAGGAGCCCCGCCATATACGCGTCGAGCGGATTCACTCCGTAAAGAGTCGCCATGAGGCTTGCGGTCGTGGCTACGCCGACACTGTGGGCGAACCCGTATTCGTTGAGACGCTTTTTCAACTCGCGCTCGGCAAATTCGATAGAGTCATACGTTGTTTCCGACATCATTTCTCAAATCTTTTCGAACCGTATAAATCTTTTCGCACGATGTAACTCAAAACGTTTGCCGGTACGAGATAGCGCACCGAACGCCCCTCTCGTATCCGTTTACGCAATTCCGTCGAGGAGACGGAAAGCGCCGGCACTTCGATATAACGGATGTCGAAGTTTTCCTCTCCTTGGGCGTGCAAGACCTTCGCCGCTTCGAGGTTGTACCCGGGGCGCATCGCGGCGATGAAAATCACCATATCGGCGAGGCGCGCGGAGTCCTTCCACGTCAGAATTTCAAACACCGCATCGGTGCCGGTGATGAAATACAATTCGGCATCCGGATAAAGCTTCCTCATTTCGATGATCGTATCGATGGTATACGTCTTACCCGGCCTGTCGATTTCGAGCCGACTCACTTCGAAATGCGGATTGCTCAAAGTTGCGAGCTCGGTCATGAACAGACGGTCCTCAGGCGGCGTAGTGCCGTCTTGCTTGAAAGCATGCCGGCCGGTCGGCATGAAGATCACCTTATCGAGGGCGAACTGTATGCGCGCTTCCTCGGCGGCGACGAGATGCCCGATATGAATCGGGTCGAAGGTACCCCCCATGATTCCGATGCGCGTCATCAACCCCGTACCTGCCCGTTCCCCTGCAAAATGTACTTTGTCGAGGTCAGAGCCACGAGTCCGAAAGGTCCGCGTGCATGGAGTTTTTGGGTGGATATGCCGAGTTCGGCGCCGAGCCCGAACATCGCTCCGTCGGTGAACCGTGTGGAGGCGTTCACGTACACACACGCCGAATCCACTCCACGGGTGAATACGGATGCCGCATCGATATCGGACGTCACGATTGAATCGGAGTGGTGCGTGCCGTAGGTATTGATGTGCGCGACCGCCTCATCGACCCCCGAGACCACCTTGATACTGATTTTCGCATCGAGATACTCGGTATAAAAGTCTTGCTCTTCAGCCGTCTCGCACGCGATACCGAGCTCGAAAAGAATGTCATGCGACTCGGAATCGCATATACACGTCACGCCTCGCGCAACGAGAGCGGGTGCAATAATTCCAAGCGCGACGCGAGCTACTTCGCGGTCGACCAAAAGCGATTCGGCCGCGTTACACACGCTGTTACGCTGGCATTTCGCGTTCACTACGATCGCTGTAGCCATTTCCAAAGATGCGGCCGTATGAACATAGATATGACAGTTCCCGGTTCCCGTTTCGATGACGGGAACTTTAGAGTGTGCGACGACCGATGAGATAAGACCGGCGCCGCCGCGAGGAATCAATACATCCACCAAACCGGAGAGCGACATGAGCTCATCGGCGGATGCGCGGTCGGTCGCGTCGAGCGTTTGCACGCTGTTTGCAGGCAGGCCTGCTTCAAGGAGCGCGACGCGGAGAACGGACACGATTGCATCGTTGGAATGCTTCGCAGAAGAACCGCCGCGTAAAAGCATCGCGTTACCGGTTTTGACACCGATACCCGCCGCATCGACGGTGACATTGGGCCGCGCCTCGTAAATCATCCCCACCACGCCGAGAGGAACGCGGACTTGTTTCATCTCGATACCGCCGGGGAGGGTGCGCCCGTCGACGATTTCTCCCAACGGATCGGGCTGCGCCGCCAACGCGCGAAGTCCGCGCGCACAATCTCTGATTCGATGCTCGTCGAGTCTGAGCCGATCGATGAGATTTTCACGCGTACCGGTTTTGCGGGCCGATGAAATATCGAAGTCGTTTGCCGACAAAATTTCAGTCGCATGCGCTTCAAGCGCATCGGCCATAGTCAAGAGCGCACCGTTACGCTGCTCGGCACTCGTGCATCCAAGCGAAATCGCACTGTTCTTCGCCGCTCCGGCGGCTTCACGTGCGCCTTTATATTCTGTCGTTTCCATGCATACTCCTGACTCTCGTCCATCGCTCATTTTAGAACAGTACCATCTGATCGCAATGAATGACCTCGGCACCGTTGCGATTCGGCACGATTTTTGCCGCTTGTGCCATCTGTTTTCCGGCAACTAAACGAAGCTCCTGCGATGTGTAGCCACTTAAGCCGCGTGCGATGATGATTCCCTCCGCAGCTTGAACGGCCACGGGGCTTCCCGCTTCGAAATCACCGAGAACCGCCGTCACACCCGGACAAAGCAACGATGTCCCGCCTTTTTGCAGCGCGCGCACCGCACCGTCGTCTACGATGATAGTGCCCTGAATGGCTCCGCCTATGGCAATCCACCGCTTTCTCGTGGTGAGGGAGGCCTCTTTTTGAGGATTGAAATACGTACCGTTGCTCGTGCCGTCGAAGGCTTCAAGCAACGCATTTTCTTTGCGACCATCACAAAGAACCATGGGGATACCCGAACTCATGAGCACGCGGGCCGCCCGCAACTTGGTCACCATGCCGCCCGAACCGAACGAGGTGCCGACTCCGCTCGCCATACCGAGAAGCGCGCGGTCTATGTGCTCCACGACATCGATATGCTCCGCTCCGGAATTTTTGCGCGGATCACTCGTATAAAGTCCCTCGACATCGGTCAGCAAAATGACTTTTTCTGCACCGACCATCGTTGCGACGAGCGCAGCGAGCGTATCGTTGTCACCGAAACGGATTTCTTCGACGGCGACGGTATCATTTTCATTGACGACGGGCACCGCCCCAAGTTCCACAAGCCTCGTCAACGTATCGCGTGCGTGTAAGTATGCGTTTCTGTCGGCCGTGTCGTTTCTCGTAAGGAGAACCTGCCCGGCGACGACTCCGTGCTTTTTGAGCTCCGCCGAATAAGCTTCCACGAGCGCCACTTGCCCGACTGAGGCCGCAGCCTGCAGCGTCGGGATATCGCTCGGACGACTTTTGAGACCGAGCTCTTCGAGACCGGCTGCGATGGCGGCACTCGTCACGATGATGGGTGCATAGCCTCTTGCTTTAATTTCACAGACCTGTTCGACAAAAGAACGGATATAGCCACGGTCGAGAACGCCCGCAGAATCGGTCAGTGTGTTCGTACCGACTTTGACGACTATGAGGCGTTTGCTCTCCATGGCTTTCCTCAAACCCTATTCTTCCTCATGCGAATCGCGCACGTTGGGCTCACGATCGCGCACGTTGGGGTCACGATCGCGCACGTTGGGCTCACGATAATCGATACGCGCATCACGCGCAATCAAACCATCGAGCTCTTGAATCTTTTGAGCTTCGAATTTATCCTCGGGAATATAGCCGATCTCAAACGTGAACGAACGCTCGAGAATTCTGATTTCGTCTCCGTCGCGCGCACCCGCTTTGACAAGCGCATCCTCCACACCGGCTTTGATGAAGCGTCGCTGCAAAAAGACAATGGCGTCTTCGTTGTCCCATTCGGTCTGAATGACCATGCGCTCGATGGTGCGACCTTCGACCTGAAACACTCCGCTACCGAGATTTTTGACGGTGAATTTCTTTTCACTGCCGGGATTTCGCTTGTAGGCATAGCGACGCTCGACCTGAGGCATCCTCTCCTCAGCTTCGAGTTCGGCTTGCGCGGTGGCGAGACGCAATTCACGGACAGTACCCGCGACATAGCGCGACATCGTCTCTATCCCCGCGCCCGTTGCAGCCGACACCTCGAAGTAAGGCAACTCGAGTTCCTCTGCATATGCTTTCATGCGCTCAGAACGCTCCGGTGCACCTTCAGTATCTATCTTATTGCCCAAAATGATATGGGGGCGCAAAGCCAGTTCGCTTGCATACGAACTGAGCTCTTGCTCGATGATCTTATAATCTTCGACCGGATCGCGCTCTTCCCATCCGCCCGATAAATCGACCACGTGGAGGATAATCGCGCTGCGCTCGATATGACGCAAAAACGAATGCCCGAGACCTTTGCCTTCGGCGGCACCCTCGATGAGACCCGGCACGTCGGCGCAGACAAAGGACATGTCGCCCGCCTTGACGACACCGAGATTGGGAATCAACGTCGTGAACGGATAATCTGCGATCTTGGGACGCGCCGCACTCATACGGGCGATCAGCGAAGATTTTCCGACACTCGGCATGCCGACGAGAGCGGCATCGGCCAGGAGCTTGAGCTCGAGCGTGATGCTCGCCTCTTGCCCCGGCTCACCAAGCTCGGCAAACGTCGGCGCTCTGCGCGTCGAGGTCACGAAGTGAGGGTTTCCCCGACCACCGTGACCGCCTTCGGAGACAATCAACTCGTCGCCTGCGATGACCAAATCACCGAGCATTTCCCCGGTTTCCAAATCTTTCACGACGGTGCCCAGAGGCACGCTCAGACGCAAGTCATTACCACGGGCGCCGTGCATGCCCGAGCCCTTGCCGTGCGTGCCGCGAGGGGCCTTGAAATGGTGCTTGAAACGATAGTCGATAAGCGAGGAAATACCAGGTTCGGCCACGAGTATCACGTCACCGCCGTGTGCACCGTCACCGCCGTTCGGACCGCCTTTGGGAACGTACGCCTCACGACGAAACGACATGGCGCCGGCGCCACCGTCTCCGCCTTTCACATATATGGAAACTTGATCGAGAAACATGAAACATCTCACCTCACTTGCTATCTGTCGACACCGATTTAAACAAAAAGCCCTCCAGCCGAAATGGGTGGAGGGCTCACATGTCGATAATAATGCGACGTATGTAGGCCGGTTAAGCCTCTATAGGTCGAATGTGCACCTTGCGCTTGAGACCGCGAGAAAACTCGACGATTCCATCGGCAAGAGCGAACAACGTGTCATCTCCACCGCGTCCGACGAGATCGCCCGGGTGAAAGTGCGTGCCGCGCTGACGAACGAGAATAGTTCCCGTCGTAACGACTTCACCGGAGAAACGCTTTACCCCGAGGCGTTTTGCTTTTGAGTCTCTACCGTTTCGGGTAGAACCAAGACCTTTTTTATGTGCCATGAGTTATCCCTGCCTTACTTCCTTGACAAGAACACGCGTCAGATTTTGACGATGTCCTTTTGTAAGCTTATAGCCCTTACGCTTCTTGAATTTAAAAATCATCACTTTTTCGCCGCGATACTGATCCACGACTTCTACGGTGACCTTTGCTTTAGCCAAAGACTCTTTATCGGTGATCACAGAATCGCCGTCGGCCAAGAACAAAACATCGAGATCGAGTGTTGTGCCGATCTCAGCGTTGAGTTTCTCAACTGAAACAATGTCGCCTTCAGCGACTTTAAGCTGTTTTCCACCAGTTGCTACAACTGCGTACATCAAACTTACCTTTCGCCCTGTGTATAAACGCGCCTTATGTGTATAAACGCGCAAGATGATATATTACCATCGTGACTTTTGTAAGTCAACAAAACCAGCACGCCAATTCACGTGTTCTCGTGTGTTTTCATTCAAAAGGGAAACTCATTCTAGCGCATTAATCCCTTTTTACCAACCCCTGAAATCGGCCTCGCTCCTTCGATGAGGACTTCCACGTCGATCGGACCGAGACCACGCGCGCCGACGACACGTATTTGCTTGCCGGTTTCGGCTTTAAGGGACACAGCGAAGTTGACGCCTGAGTCCATCAACATCGAATAGGTGTCCTCATTCACGGCAAAAAGAAAGGCGGTCGCCCGGGAATTCGTGACGATTTCTCTGATTTTTCGCTCGACTCCGATGCGACACGTCTCATCCGAGAGGATACGACCCTGCCCCTGACAGCGCGGGCACATGTCGGTCATTACTTTGAAAAGCCCGTCGGTGGTTCTTTTGCGTGCGATTTGCACGAGCCCGAGCGAGGTGATGGTGCTGAGCTGCGTTTTATTTCTATCTCTTTCGAGCAGCTTCTCTATATGTTCTTCAAGACGGCGTTTGCTCGCCTCAAGCTCCATATCTATGAAGTCTATGATGATTATTCCGCCCAAGTCACGCAGCCGGAGTTGGCGCAACGCCACATTGGCAGCCTCCAGGTTGGTCCTCAAGATCGTCTCTTCCAAATCGCGTTTGCCGATATAGCTTCCGGTGTTGACGTCGACTGCCACGAGGGCTTCGGTGATATCGATGACGACTTGCCCCCCGCTCGGTAAATCGACCTCGCGTTGGAGAGCACCGTTGATTTGGGTGCCGATGCCGGTCGCATCGAAAAGCGACGTCACCTTATCTTTGTGAAGGTGCATCCGTTTGGCCAGTTCAGGTGCGGCGCGCTTGACAAAACTCGTCAATTTCTCATACGTGGCTTTGTCGTCGACCACAAGCCTGTTGAAATCTTTATTGAACACATCGCGCACGAAACGCATGGCAAGATCTATTTCGGTATAGACGATTTCGGGAGCGATTCCGTCGTTGACCTGCCGCATGACGCGCCGCCACACACGATTCAAAAATCCGATGTCGGCGAGAAACTCTTTGTCTCCTGCCTCCGCGGCGGCCGTTCTCACGATCGCGCCCATCGAATCGTCGAGATTCGAGCGCGTTTGCTCGCGCAGGTATTCCGCACGCGGCTCATCGATTTTTTTGGAGGTGCCGATGTGATTCGTATAGGGCATGAGCACGACGAAACGACCCGGTATGGAGATGCTCATCGTCACGCGCGCACCCTTAGTCCCCATGGGGTCTTTCGCAACTTGAACGAGCACTTTTTTCCCGACGCTCAAAAGTCCCGAAATCGAGCGTCCGTTCAGCCCTTTTCCGGTGTGATCGCGAATATCGTCGACATAGAGAAACGCATTCTTTTCCAGTCCGATATCGACGAAAGCCGCTTGCATCCCCGGCAGAACGTCGGTCACTTTTCCCAAGTAAATGTTGCCCACCACACTCCGCGTGGCACGTTCCAGATACAATTCAACGAGCTGTCCATCTTCAACGATTGCGACGCGAGTTTCGAAACTGTCGCGTGAGATGATCATCTCACGCACTATCTCGGCCATTTTTAGTCCTCCTACACCTTTTTCTTACATCGGGCGAACCCAGACGCCATCCTCTTCGATGAACAGTCCTGTTCGCACTAGCTCGAGGTGTGAGTAAGTTTGACC
>JAENWW010000019.1 GCA_016649875.1 Coriobacteriia bacterium | reverse complement strand
TTTTTACCGTGCACGGTAAAAATGCCTATGGAATGCTTTCTTCGGAGCAGGGAGTGCACCGTCTGGTGCGTATCAGCCCGACGGATGTCAAAAAACGCAGACAAACGACCTTCGCCGGCGTCACCATAGTGCCGGTTTTGCCCGACTATATCGAGGTCGAAATCAAGGATGAAGATATTCGCGTAGATGTGTATCGTTCCAGCGGACCCGGCGGACAGTCGGTCAACACGACCGATTCGGCGGTGAGAATCACGCACCTCGCAAGCGGTATCGTGGTCACCTGTCAAAACGAGAAATCACAGCACAAGAATAAGGATGCCGCGATGTCGATACTGAAAGCACGGCTCTTCGAAGCGGAAAAAAGGCGACGCGATGCCGAACTCGACGAGTTGCGCGGGCCCAAACAAGATATCACGTGGGGTTCACAAATCAGAAATTATATTTTGTACCCCTATCAAATGGTCAAAGACGTACGAACGGGCATCGAGACGGGAAATATCGACGGTGTGCTCAACGGGGATATCGACGATTTCGTCGTAGGGTACCATCGTTGGAAAGCCACCGGCGCGCCTGCCTCCACGCATGAGAATGAGTAAGGAGAGAATGCATATGCTGAAAGCCGACCTTCATATCCATACGGTGGCTTCAGGCCACGGTTATGCGACGCTGACGGAGAATCTGGAAGCAGCCTCGAAAAAGGGAATGGAACTCATCGCAGTCACCGATCACGGTCCGCACGTGCCGCAAGGAGCCCATGCTTGGTATTTTGCTGATTTGAAAGTGACGCCCTCATTTTATAAAGGAACGCGTCTTTTGCACGGTTGTGAAGCGAATCTCGTCGATTCGGGGACGGAAAACGGTCTCGATTTGGAGGATTGGCTGCTTGAAACACTCGATTTCGTCTCGGTCGGGTTGCATTCATGTTGCGGATTTTCCGAAAGCGACGGCAAAAAGAACACCGATGCCATGGTGCGTGCCATGGAAAGCCCCTTCGTCGATCAAGTCAATCATCCGGGCAACTCGTTGTTTCCCCTCGAAATCGAGTCGGTCGTAGAGGCCGCGCGCAAATATGACGTCATCATCGAATTAAACGAGCATTCGTTTGACGAACACGGTTCGCGCGCGGGGAGTTCTTCACGCGAAGTCGAATTCGCGCAAGCCGCTTTTGAGGCGGGCGTGCCGATGGCAATCGGTTCGGATTCGCATTATTTCAACACCATCGGCGTATTCGATCGAGCGTTGGAGGCGGCTCAAAAGGTCGGAATCCCCCCTGAGTACTTTTTGAACAATTCCGCAGAGAGGGTTCTTGCGCACCTTAACGCAAAGCGAGAGCGTCCTCGTATCGACTGGGGCCCTGTCATCATTTAAACGGTCATCATTTTTGGTACGATAAGTTCGTTGGTGTATTCGCTCATGAGAGAAGAGAAATTCCATGTCTGTTTCTGCGTTCGATGGTGAGAAAGTCAAAAGTATCGCAACTCGAATGCGTATCGATATCATCGAGATGCTGGCCGAGGCGAAATCGGGACATCCCGGTGGTTCGCTGTCTGCAGCCGATATCGTCGCCACGCTCTACTTCGGTGGCGTTTTGAAGTATGACCCGTCCGACCTGTGCGATAAAATGCGCGACCGGTTTGTGCTTTCCAAGGGTCATGCGGCTCCCGTGCAGTATGCAGCGCTTGCGGAAGCCGGCATAATCGAGCGCAAAGAGCTGCTCGGATTGAGGAAACTCGGGCATATGCTGCAGGGGCATCCCGATGCGAGCAAAACACCCGGAGTTGAAGTGTCGACCGGCTCGCTTGGACAGGGAATATCCGTTTCATGCGGCATGGCTTTGGGGCTGAAAATCGACGGCGGCTCGCAAAGAGTGTTTTGTTTGACCGGTGACGGTGAACTCGATGAGGGCCAAGTGTGGGAGGCGGCGATGTTCGCCGCACATGAAAAGCTCGACAACCTTACCGTGATAGTCGACAACAACGGACTCCAAATCGATGGGCTGTGCTGCGACGTCATGTCGCTCGGCGACATCGGCGCGAAGTTTTCCGCATTCGGATTCGATGTCCTCGAGGTCGACGGGCACGACTGTTTTGCACTTCACGAGGCGTTTACGACGCCTCCTTGCAAAGACAAACCGCGTGTGATCATCGCGCATACCCATAAGGGTAAAGGGGTCTCATTCATGGAAGATAAGGCGAGTTGGCACGGTACGGCACCAAGCCTTGAACAGGCGAAGTCGGCTTGTGATGAACTCTGCGCACCGAAGGGAAGTGATGCGTGATGGGAAAAGCCACACGTGCCGCGTACGGTGAGACTTTGGTGGAGCTCGTAGAAGAGGGACTGAACATCGTCGTCGTCGAGGCGGATCTCTCCGGCTCGACGACGACCGCAAAGCTCGGCGCGGCATATCCCGAACGGTTGGTGAACGTCGGTATCGCCGAACAGAATATGACCTGTGTCGCCGCTGGTCTTTCGGCGACGGGACGCATCGCTTTCACCGGTTCGTTTGCCGTTTTCGGTGCGGGAAGAGCTTATGAACAGATTCGTAATACCGTCTGTTACAACAACTTCGATGTCAAAATCGCACCGACTCACTCGGGCGTCACCGTGGGTCCCGACGGCGGAAGTCACCAGATGCTCGAAGATATCGCCTTAATGAGGGTGCTTCCCAATATGCGTGTCTTGGTGCCCGCCGATTACGTATCGGCCAAAGCAGCCATTCGGTTGGCCGCAAAGACACCCGGTCCGTTTTACGTCCGTCTCGGTCGCGTCGGTGTACCGGATGTGTATGAGGAAGGCTTTGAACTCGAGCTCGGGCGAGCTTATATTTTGCGCGAAGGAACCGACGTGACGCTCGCCGCTTGTGGAATCGAAGTCGCCAAAGCCCTAGAAGCGGCCGAGATGTTGCAAAAGCAAGGAATCAGCGCCGAGGTTCTCGATATGGTCTCGGTTAAACCGCTCGATGTCGATACGTTGGTTGAGAGTGTTCTTAAAACGGGACGTATCGTAACATGTGAAGAGCATTCGGTTCTCGGAGGCTTGGGATCGGCGGTTTCTGAGGTTCTTTCCGAAGTCGCGCCGACGCCCACGCGTCGTATCGGTGTTGCGGATCGGTTCGGGACGTCGGGAACCCCTGATGAACTCATCGAGTATTTCGGGCTGGGCGCCGACGCAATCGTAGAGGCTGCTTTGGAGCTGTTCAGATTGTGAAAATTTCATAGCCATTCGGTAACGGAAGGTTACAAATGTATCATCGGGCACGCAACGAGACGCGCCCTTTGTTACACTTTTCACATGCGGCTCGGACGTTGAATGAGACGTATGAATTCAAAAGGAGAAACTATTGGCAGAGAGAAGTAATATCGAAGCGACGCTTGATTCCATCGTTCCCGATGTGAACAAGAAGCTCGCACCGTCGGTCCCTCGACCGAGCGGCCCGGCGATGATTTTAATGCGCAATGTCGAAAAGCGCTATGTCGCGGAAAAAGCGGCACTCGAGAATGTGAATGTCGAAGTCGGAGGTGGAGAGTTCGTGTTCATCGTCGGACATTCGGGCTCGGGCAAATCCACGTTCATTCGAATGCTCCTCCGAGAAATCGTTCCCACCAAAGGTCAAATTATCGTTGCAGGATATGACCTTGCGACAATGCGCAGTTCACGCGTGCCGTATCTCCGTCGCAACATAGGCTGCGTTTTTCAAGACTTTAAACTTTTGCCCAATAAAACCGCGTTTGAAAATGTGGCGTTCGCTCTCCAAGTAATCGGAAAGTCGCGACACGTCATCAATACGCAGGTTCCTGAAGTTTTGCGCCTCGTCGGTCTCGAAGATAAAGTCAACAACTATCCCAACGAACTTTCCGGAGGAGAGCAGCAGCGCGTATCCATCGCGCGCGCTTTCGTCAATCGGCCCCCGATGCTCTTGTGCGATGAGCCGACGGGAAACCTCGACCCGCAAACCTCGTTGGGAATCATGAAGTTGCTCGAACGTATCAATAACACCGGCACGACGGTCGTCATCGCCACGCACGACCGCGAGATGGTCAACTCCATGCGCCGTCGTGTCATCGCCCTCGACAGCGGTCACGTCATCCGTGACCAGGATAGGGGCGTGTACGGTTATGTCGACTAATCCGGGTTATTTCATACGCGAAGCGGGCACGTCGTTTAAGCGCAATTGGGTCATGAGCCTCGGCGCGATTATCACAATTTTTCTTTCGTTGCTCCTCATCGGAATTTCACTGATGATTTCAACGGTGGTCAATTCATTGGTCACCAATGTCGAATCCAAGGTTTCGGTCCAAGTATTCATCAAAGACGACGCGGCTACCCAAGATATAGAGGTTTTGCAGCGAAAGCTCGTTACCGATCCTTTGGTGAAGTCCGTTAATTTCACTTCGAAAGAACTGGCTCTCGCCGATTTTAAGAAAACCATGTCGGCTTCGCCTGAAGTTGTCAATAACCTCGAGGGGAATCCTCTCCCGCAGTCGCTCGATGTCGAGCTCAAAGACGCTCGCGATGTCGAGACCGTTGTAGCGACCATCAAGAATTCGGATACCTTTGCAAAAATCGCCGATCACCCCGAAGCTCCCGAGAAGTCGCTGAAATACGGACAGCAGATCGTTAAAAAACTCTTTGCTTTCACAAAGATTTTGCGATTGGTCGGCATAGTATTCGTCATCATGCTGGGAGTGGTATCGTTGATTTTCATCAACAACACCATTCGACTTGCGATTTATGCACGGAGACAAGAAATCGCGATTATGCGTCTTGTGGGAGCCAGCAACTGGTTCATTCGTGCGCCGTTCATTCTAGAGGGCATACTTCAGTCGGTTATCGGAGCCCTTCTTGCGGTAATCACGTTATCCGCCATTCAATACGGGGCGCTTCCCAAGCTCAAAGTGGCAATATCATTCATGCAGTTCAACCTATCAAGTATGGTAACCATTCAGATTTCAATAGTTCTCATCATCGCCGGAGCGCTCATCGGCGCGTTCGGCTCATGGATTGCGATGCGTAAGTATCTTCGCGTTTAGCGTGCGGTGATAGTTCGACTTGGATACTTCGTGTAAGGATGTTGAATGTCAAAGACTTATAAAATCATTGTCGGAACCCTGATCGGTGTCGCAGTTGTTCTTTCCGCTTTCATAGGTGGTTTTTACACATCGAATGTTTTACATGAAATCGCCGCGGTGAACACTTCGCCGGCAAAGGGCATCGGTGGCACTTCTCTGCTCGGTGCGAACAGCTCAGAGACATCCGCCACGCTCAACGATGCGGTCACTTCGGTATACGACCTCATGAAATCAAAAGGGTATCAGGTGCCTTCCGAAACTTCTGCGACCATCGGTGCTCTCAACGGTCTTCTTCAAAGTACCGGCGACACGCATTCGCGTTATATGCCGGCTTCGGAGTTCAAGAGTTACTCAGAAGAACTGGACGGACAATTTGCCGGCATCGGTGTCTTGTTGCAAGAAGACGGCAGTCGCGTTTCGGTGGTCGAGGTCTACAAAGGGACTCCCGCCTCGAAGGCCGGAATCGCAGTCGGAGACACTTTTTCGGTCATCAAAGGGAAGAAATCCGATAAGTGGACCGTCGAACAGGTGCAAAAACTCGTTAAAGGTAAAGCAGGCACCAAAGTCACCGTGACTATGATTCGCCCGGCCGAGAAGAAGGGCGGGAAATCGACTTTGTACACGGCTACCATGACAAGAGCGATGGTTACCTATCCCAACACCGAATCTTCGATTAAGAACGGCAATGTCGGTTATATCCGATTGGGACAATTCAACAATCTCGCTTCCTCGGAAGTGGAGAAAGAGATAAAGAGCGTCACCAAAAAAGGCGCGACGAGTATCGTTTTGGACCTGCGCGAGAATCCCGGAGGTCTGCTCAAGGAGGCTGTCGGCACAGCGTCTCTCTTCATGAAGAGCGGGGTGGTCGTGAAAACGGAAACCAGAGGAAATAAAACGACCGAAGTGCTGAAAACAACAGGCAACCAAGTCACCGATTTGCCCCTCGTGATTCTCATCGACAAATACAGCGCATCGGCTTCCGAGATAGTTTCCGGATGCCTGCAAGATTATGGACGCGCGACGCTTATCGGAACGAAGTCATACGGAAAAGGCAGTGTCCAGGCGCAATATCCGATGTCGGACGGCAGTGCGGTCATCTTGACCATCGAACACTACAAGACGCCTAAGGGCCATGATATAAACGGCATAGGTCTCACGCCCGACATCACCGTTAAAATGAATGTGAACGACCAGATGAAACCAAAGACCGACATCCAATTGATAAGAGCTGTCGCAGAGGCTCAGAAGTTGGCACGTACGACATCGAAATAATGAGGGAGCCCTTTTGAGCAAGAAACGCAAGACGCCGTCCGCCAAGAAAGCCACAAACACCGGCTTTGTCGTGGGGCGGCTTTTTGCCACGAAAAAGAGTTTCGGATTCGTTGCGGCAGACGGCGGAGATTATTATGTGAGTCGCCATGATATGAACGGCGCGATGAACGGTGACACGGTTTCTTTGCGTCATGTCGCATCCGGCGGGCAAGGGCGGGCCGGACGAGTTGTGAAAATAGTCCAACGTGTCAATGATGTTCTCGTCGGTCGGTATGAGATGTTCGGAGCGCTGGGCGTTGTGGTTCCGCGCGATAAGCGAATCGGCTATGACGGTTTCGTCGATGTCGAGCGATCACTGAAGGCTCAACCGGGAGACTGGGTGAAAGCCACCATTTTGACGTATCCCACACGCTACCAGTCGATGCAGGTCGTCATCACCGAGGTGATTTTTCCCGACGGCGGCACTTCAGGTCCTCCTCCCGTCGAAGTCATCATCGCCGAGCATAATCTGAGAACGGAGTTTTCTCCCGCTGCGCTCGAAGAAGTGGGACATTGCTCCATGGATGCCGATAAAGCTTTGCGGGATAATACATTGCGCCGAGACATACGTGACCGTCACATATTCACCATCGATCCGGTTGACGCCAGGGATTTCGATGATGCAATCAGCGTCGAGAGAATCGGCGGCACGGTCCGTCTCGGCGTGCATATCGCCGATGTGTCCACGTATGTTCCTTGGAACGGCGAAATCGATAGGGAGACACGTGAGCGTACGACAAGCGTATATCTCCCGACCGGTGTGATCCCGATGCTGCCGGAACGCCTTTCGAACGATTTGTGCTCTCTCAAGCCCGGAGTCGATCGCCTCGCGTTTTCGGTCGATATGTACCTGTCGGACTCTGGCGAGGTGGAGAGATACGAACTCTATCAATCGGTGATCAATTCGACGCATCGCTACTCATACGATGAAATTCACGATGCGCTGAAAGGTGCTATACCTTTCCGAGATGAGACCGCTCGGCAGGCGTTGACCTGCTTTGCCGAAATCACAGACGCCGTCGGGGGTGTTCGATTTGCACGCGGTGGACTTGAATTCGATTCGGTCGAGTCGAAGGTCCATTGCGATGAGCGGGGCGTTCCGACAGAAATAGTCACCCGTTCTAAAAATAAAGCGACCGAGATGATCGAAGAGGCGATGATTCTTGCAAATGAGGTCGTCGCCGGATATCTCGCCGGTCGAAAATGCCCGACGGTATATCGAGTCCATGAACGTCCCGATTCCTCCGCACTCGACAGTTTGTGGCCCTATCTCACCGAGTTCGGCTATCGTATCGGTGCCGATGCCGAGGTGAGTTCGAAGACGTTCCAAAATATTCTTCATGCCGCCGAAGGCAAGCCTGAAGAGCTCTACATATCCTCTTTGTTGCTCCGTGCGCTCAAGCAGGCATACTACAGCGTCGAGCCGACAGGACACTTCGGACTCGCAAGCGAGTACTACACGCACTTCACTTCTCCCATCAGACGCTATCCCGACCTGATCGTCCATCGCATTCTCGCCGGGCGTCTGCAAAATCGTCTCGATGAGCCGCTTCTCAAAGAGATGATTGAAGAGTTGGCGGCGTTGTGCGAAAGGTGCTCGGTGGGGGAGCGCAATGCTGAATCGACCGAGCGAGAGGCAACGAAATATAAAATCGCCGAATATATGCATTCTCATATCGGTGAGGCGTTCGCTGGTATAATAACCAATGTCGCCGGTTTCGGGCTGTTCGTGTCTCTTGAGAACTCGGCAAGCGGCCTCATTCATAAAGAGAGTCTCAGATATGATGAGTGGAGTTACGATGCTTCTCGTCACGCTCTCGTTGGTCGAGAAACGAATACGCGGTATCGGGTGGGCCAAAAAGTCGAGGTAATCCTTGTCTCGGTAAATCTCGAGGAAGGTCAACTCGACTTTGAATTTAAGGAAGTGGAAGTATGAACATAAAAGACCTTGAGTTTCTGAAAAATCTCGTCGAGGCACCGTCGCCTTCCGGGTATGAAGCACCGGCAGCCGCAGTGCTGAGGGAACGGCTCAGCGCAAGTGTGAAGGATGTCACCACCAATGTCATGGGCTCCGTACACGCCGTGCTCGCTGCGAAAAATGCCAAGCAAAGTGTGATGTTGGCCGGGCACATCGATGAGATCGGGTTGATGATCAATTACATCACCCCTGAAGGTTATATCGCATTTAAAGCCATCGGTGGCGTGGACGCCGCCATTTTGCCCGGCATGCGCGTGATCATCCATGCCGCTAACGGGGATTTTCTCGGGGTCATGGGCCGCAAGCCGATTCATCTCATCGAGACCGAAGAGCGCACGAATGTGACTAAGATTGAAAAACTCTTCATCGATCCGGGCATGAGCGCCGAAAAAGCCAAAGAGCTGTTCCGCGTGGGCGATCCCATCACGTTCTCCATCGACTTCGTCGAGTTCGGCGAAGGCCTCATCGTTTCTCGTGCAATGGACGATAAAATGGGCGCTTGGATTTCAGCGCGCGTACTCGAGGAAGTCAAAAAGCGCGACGGTGCCAAAGTGGATCTCATCGTCGCCGGCACCGTGCAAGAAGAAGTAGGACTTCGCGGCGGGGAAACCTCCGCATACGGTATCGATCCGACTATCGGTATCGCCGTCGAGGTGGGACATGCGACGGATTATCCCGATATCGATAAGCGCTCTCACGGCGAGGCGATCGTCGGCAAGGGCCCCATCATCGCGCGCGGTCCGAACATCAACCCCGTGTTGTTCGATCTATTAGTCGCGGCGGCGAAGAAGGCCGATGTTCCTTATCAGATCGGTGCGGAGCCGCGCGGTACCGGAACAGACGCGAACGCCATACAGCTTTCCCGGGGCGGAAAGGTTGCGGGGCTCATCTCGATTCCGTTGCGTTACATGCACACCCCCAACGAAGTTCTTTCCAAAGACGATCTCGATGCGGCCGTGGTGCTCCTCACAGAGTTCATCTGTGCCCTTGACGGGGATACGGATTTCACTCCGCGCGCATAAAAAGGATTTACCTACATGTTCGAACAAACCGACAGAAAAATTGCGAGCAATAGGAAGGCATATCACGATTACTCCATTGAAGAGACTTTCGAGTGCGGTATCGTGCTTTCCGGCACCGAAGTCAAATCAATTCGAGAAAACGGTCTGTCGCTGAAAGAGTCTTATGCGAGCGTGCGCGATGGAGAAGTGTGGCTGTTGAACGTTCACATCAAGCCGTACAGTCACGGCAACCTGGAAAATCCCGATCCGGACCGCGCACGCAAGTTGTTGATGCACAAAAAACAGATTCGTTATCTTCTCGGGGAAACTAAAGAAGCCGGATACACGCTTGTTCCCACACGTGTTTATTTTTCAAGAGCCAATAAGGTCAAAGTCGAGCTCGGGGTGGCACGCGGTAAGAAGCTTTATGACAAACGAGCAGATATCGCCAAGAAGGATGCCGCCAGGGACATGGAGAGAGCTCTCAAGGAGCGACGGCGCTCCTGAACTTAGCGCGCTAGCGTGCGACCAAGGGTGTGACTCTCCCTCATCGGCCCGCGTCGTCGTACCCGAATTCCTTTAATGCTGAGATAAAATACTGGTATGAATCCGAGAGCGGCATCGCCGGAGCGAAATAAAAACCTTGCCCCGTTTCGCAGCCCGCTTCTTTCAAAAATGTCGCTTGAAACTCATTTTCGATTCCCTCTGCGACTATTTTGTAGTCCAACGTGTGAACCAAGTCGATTATCGAGCGCAACGCTTTTCTGCTGCGCATATCGGTCTCGATATCATGGATGAAAATTCGGTCGAGCTTGACGGTATCCAGCGGCAGATCTTTGAGGTATCCCAGCGACGAGTATCCCGTTCCGAAATCATCGAGAGCGATATCGATGCCGATATCTCGCATGCTTCTGATGGTCGTCATGCTCACATCCGCATCTTCAATCAAAGCGCTTTCGGTAATTTCCACCTCGAGAAAGGAAGGGTCGACCCCATAACGAGTGAGCGCTTCGTTGAGAATGTCGATCAGATGCGGGTTGGAAAGATCCACAGGCGACAAGTTGAGGGAAGTTCTGACGGCGAAATTTTTGGGAGCGGCACCGTGTTCTTGCTCGAAATCAGATGAGGACTGAGCCCACCATTCCCCGATTTGCGACACGTCTTTGCAGCATTGGACGATTACCCATTCCGTGATTTTTGAAATCAATCCGATGCGTTCTGCGAACGGTATGAACGTTGCGGGTCCGAGGAGTCCTGCGAGTGGGTGGTGCCATCTGATGAGACCCTCGAAGCCGTTGATTCGGTTGTTGTCAAGTCTGATTTTCGGCTGGTAGTAGAGTTCGAATTCCCCGCGCTCAAGAGCAAGTTTGAGGTCGTTTTCCAGAATCGTCTCGTTGGCAAGTTCCACACGCATTTTCTCGGTGAAAAAGTTGATATGTTTTTCATGGTTCGCTTTAATGCGTGTTCGCGCAATATCGGCACGGTTTATGGCCGACAGGGGAGTGCAATCTTCGTCCGAGAAGAGATACACACCCGTCGATATCGAGAGTTCGAGTACGCCGGCATGCTTGAAGCTCACGCGGCTGACAGACGCGATGATACGGGCGAATATGTCGTTGAGATCCTCGGAATCCTTATAACGGGTGAAGAGCAAGAACTCATCGCCTGTGTCGCGTGCCACGAGGGCTTTTTCCGGTGCGCTCTCTCGGATACGATCGCCCAGGAACCCCAAAAGCTCATCACCGAAGACCATGCCGTACATGTCGTTAATCGACTTGTACCCATCGATGTCGAGCACAGCCAGTGCATACCGACCACTTTTTTCGTATTCCATGATAGCAGCGATGTTCTCGATGAATTTCAACCTGTTCGACAGCCCGGTAATCGGATCGACATAGGCGATGTATTCGACTTCTCGAAGATTTCTTTTTCGAGAGTTATAAAGGACCGCTATGATAATCGCGCTGATGATTGCGACATTCAAAAGAATTTGAATCCAAAAATGCTGCAAGATGGATAACATATCGGCCTCCTTTGTGTGCACCCCTACAGCGTCATATGCAATTGTAGAGGAGAATCGCGCAATTAAACTGTATTAAGAAGGTTTTGTTGGTTGGACGACACACGTGCGCTGGTTGGACGATACGCGTGCTATACTGAGAAACGAACTCTATGGATGGAGTCAGAACAACCCTTCGGGGGTGACTGGTCTCGACATGTTGTGTTCGACGGAAGAAGCAAGCCGAGGTCTCCTCGCCTCGTTAAATAGGGGTATCTCCAGTATAACTGGCGAAAATAATTTAGCCTTCGCTGCTTAATTGACAGCGACGTCAACTCGAGATGTATCCCCGCTCTCGATGCGACGTCATCTAGGGGATTGCTGCTGAAGACGTAAGCTGTATGCTTCGGCAAAAGACTGAACGGCTATGATTCACTGATAAGTGTGTTGTCGGGCGACCGGTGAATCGAGACTTAGCCGGCGACTGAGCTTGGAGATGCTTCCTTAGTATGCAATGTGGACGTGGGTTCGATTCCCACCACCTCCACCATAAAAAATAATGGCACTTCATCTGAAATCATAGGTGAAGTGCCATTTTTTTGCTTTTAACGCTTTTAACGATCGATCTATTTCAGTATTTTGAAAAGTTTCAAAATACCGATTAAGATGACGGCACCGATTATTCCCCAAAAAAAGCCGCCCCAGCTAACGCTCCCCGCGGTAAAGGCACCACCGAATCCGAGCACCGTACCGAAGAGCCAGCTACCAAGAAAGGCACCGACGATTCCGATCACGATATTGAGCAAAATGCCCATCTGACCATCTGTTTTCATAATCAAGCTGGCCAGCCAACCCGTCAAGCCACCAACAATAAGCATACTGATGATTCCCATAAGAACTCCCATCTATTACCGTCTATTTTAGTTTAGCTTTGCTGTTCGCCTGAGAGGATCTGTATAAGCTTGACAATGCCCCAGGCAATAATCGCGTATACGACGAGAGCGACTAAGGTCGATGGCTCGAAAGACGCGGTGGTTTCAACGCCTCGACCGGAGAACGCTCTGAATATTCCCTCAAACGGCAACGTAAAAGTTCCACTGGAACGGTAGATGAAGTCTACAAATCCGCTTGAGGCACTCGCACCGGTTAGCTTAAGTACAAAACGGAAAGCCAAGAGTATTTCCAAGATTCCAAAAAGGAAATATACGATGTACTCGACTGTTTGAGGACCGCTTGCCTCCCTCCTCGATGGTGTTTTACCTCCCCGATAGACGTTGCTGTCGTGAGTGGTAACAGTTTCTTCTGTATCTTTTTCCATTTTCTCATCCTCCCTATAACTGATTCCCTATAACTAATGTTACCTGCATTGTACGCCTACTGGCTGCAGGGCATCGGCGCATCCCCGTGGCCACTTTGTTATAGTCAATCCATGGAAATCATATATTCCGATAGAAAAACTTTGGCCATCGAGGTGAAGAGTTCCACGAAGGTGGTCGTTCGTGCGCCCGGGCATATGTCCGAGGCGAGAATTATGCAGTGGACGGATTCTCGCCGAGAGTGGATTGCGCGCGCTCAAGAAAAGTTGGCCGTCAAAGAGGAACTTGCGGGTCCTCCTCTCACGATTTCTGATGTGGCGCGTCTCAAAGCCGATGCGCGCGTTGATTTTGCCACGCGGATTTCGTATTGGAAAGACATCATCGGTGTGCATCCGGTTCACGTGACGATTCGCAACCAATCCTCAAGATGGGGCTCCTGCTCCGCCCGTAAGACGATAAGCCTCAACTGTCAGCTCATGCGTTTCGACGAGCGGGAGCGTGATTACGTGATCGTCCATGAACTTTGCCATTTGAAGGAGTTCAACCACGGACGGAGATTCCGGGCTCTCGTCAAACAATATTTTCCCGAATATCTTCTCGCGCGAAAAACTCTCTCCGAAGCGCTCATTCTCAAGGTGGAGGAATAATGCCGAATCACGAAGCGAACGGCGGCACCCTCTCACAAAGGGATTTTGCGTTATCTTGGCCTGCCTGCAGTCTCGCTCGTCGTCTGGGAGTCTCCTTGTTTGCCGGCGAGCTCAAAGCCGTCGAAGGGCTATGGGGACGCCTCTGTGCTCAGGTCGGTTGGAAAGAAGCGATATCGGTGTACGGGCGGGATGCCGACCTACTTCTTGCGGCGATAGAGCCTCATCGCGAAGCCCTTGCCGGCGAGCTCGAACTGCTCGCAGCCGAATCGGCAAAGTCCGCAGCGAAGTCTGACACGGACTCTGACACGGACTCTGACACGGACTCGATATTCATCGCAGACGATGTCTGCTCGTCGCTTGGATGGCTTCTCGACCCCGAGCTTATCGCCGAAGTCTTGTTGCCCGCCTATGCGCAGGCGATCGCCGGCATCCCCGGCATCGGATTTCACAGCGACGGCGATATCTCGAAGCTGTTCGTCCCGCTGCATGAAACCGGTTTCGAGAAGGTGCATCTGGCATCGATCGGCTACACCGAGTTGGCCCGGGTCGTCCACCTCGCGAGAGAGGCCGGGCTCCGCCCGTTCGGCGGCATAGCGGCGGAAACGCTTTTCTACGGTGTGCCTTCAGAGGAACTATGTAGACTCCTCGTCGGGCTGTCGAGAGATGAAGGTCTTGTGATTTCTGACGATGCGGGCATTACGGATCAGTTGCAACTGGAAAGGTTGCAAGAGGTTTTTGCTATACTTACTGAGCTATGAATTCATCACCGATCGGCATATTCGACTCCGGACTCGGCGGCCTCACGGTTGCTCGGGAGATTTCTCGCGTCTTGCCGCATGAGAAGCTGCTCTACCTCGGCGACACCGCACGCTGTCCTTACGGACCGAAAGACCCCGACGACATCCGTCGCTATGTGCTTGAAATCTGCACGTTTTTCGAGTCGAAGAATGTGAAACTGATAGTGATCGCCTGCAACACGGCCACAGCGGCGGGTCTCGCTTTGGCACAGCGATCATTCTCCATCCCGATCATCGGAGTCGTCGAGCCGGGAGCCCGTGCCGCCGTGCGAGCGACGCGGAACAGGAAAATCGGCGTGATCGGCACGGTCGGTACCATCCGCTCGGAGGTGTATTCACATGCCGCCAGAAGTCTCGACGCCGGCGTCACCACCTACTCGGTGGCCACTCCCTTGTTCGTCGAGATGGTCGAAGGCGGTCTCATATTCGACACGCAAAAAAATCCGCGTGCCGAAGGCGAGACGAGCGAGGTGTATATCCGCCCGCAGTTTTATTCCCTTGCGCGCGATTATCTCAAACCGTTGCGCAGCGCAGGCGTCGACACGCTGGTCTTAGGCTGCACGCACTATCCGCTTCTGTCCACCGCCATAGGGCAGGTCATGGGTCCCGATGTCGCGCTCATTTCGAGTGCGGAGGAAACTGCCGCCGAAGTGGCCTCGACGCTTGAAAAGCGCGGAGACGCGAGCAGCGCCGGATTCCCTTTGCCGGTGATGTACTCCACGGGAGATACGCACGATTTTAAGCGTCTGGGTTCGAGGGTGTTCGGAAAGCCCCTGCGCAGAGTCGACAAGCTCGGTATAAGCGAATTGGAATCGTTGCTTTCGGCGGAAAAATTGCATTCATTGTTACAACGTGCTTAAACATACTTAAACACACTTAAACGTGCTTAAACATATTCGAAAAGAACACGTGGTTTAAAACCAAGGAAGGATCGGCAAAATGAGAAAAGATGGTCGCGCGCCCGAAGTGGTGCGTCCCGTATCGATTCGGCGCAATATTCTCGAGCATGCTTTCGGCTCCTGTTTGATTGAATTCGGCGGCACAAAAGTTTTGTGCGCCGCAACGATAGAGGAATCCGTGCCGCCGTGGCGTCGCGGAAAAGGACTCGGTTGGGTCACCGCCGAATATTCGATGCTTCCTGCAGCGACTCACACGAGAACGCGACGTGAGCGAAAGGGTGCCAAGGGCCGCACGATGGAGATAGAACGTCTCATCGGACGATCGTTGCGCACCATCGTCGATATGTCTGCACTCGGCGGGGAAGTGACCGTCACCTTGGATTGCGACGTGCTGCAGGCCGACGGAGGTACGCGTACCGCCTCGATAACGGGAGCCTACATCGCGCTTGTCGATGCTTTGGAAAATTGGAAGCTCGCCGGCAAGATCGATACCATCCCGCTTTTGGGACAGGTCGCCGCCATCAGCGTCGGCATGGTCGCCGGGCAACTCGTGCTCGACTTGGATTACAACGAGGATTCACATGCCGAGATAGATATGAATGTCGTGGCAGATGATCACGGGCGTTTCATCGAAGTCCAGGGAACGGGAGAGCAAACGCCTTTCGACCGCGAGCGCCTTAATAAGATGCTCGATCTCGCTCAAAACGGAATCGAGAAACTCATCGTGCTTCAGAAGAATGAACTTGAGCAAGGAAGATAGATGACGGTAAGAATCGTTGTCGCTACGGGCAACAAACATAAAATCGATGAGATCGACGCAGCTCTTTCCGTCGACGGATTCGAGTTCGTCTCGATTTACGAGGTGGCTCCCGATTGGCCCTCGCCGAAAGAAGATGCCGAAACGTTCGAGGGCAACTCGAGCCTTAAGGCGATGTCTGCTTACGAGGCCACAGGCATGCCCGCGCTCGCCGATGATTCCGGATTGGTCGTCGACGCTTTAGGGGGCGCGCCCGGAATTTATTCCGCGAGGTTCTCAGGAGAAGATGCGACGGATGCGCGAAACAACGAAAAGCTCCTCAGACTTTTAAAGGATGTTCCGCTTGCGGATAGGACGGCGCGTTTTGTGTCATCGCTTGTACTCGTCGGTCTCGATCAGGCGGTGGCGGAGGCTTCGCCTTATAGCGCGCTGGAGGGGACCTGCGAGGGGATAATCGCATCCGCGCAGCGCGGTGAGCACGGTTTCGGCTACGATCCTTTGTTTTTGCCGTATCGCGTTCCGGGCAAAACCATGGCCGAGTTGACGATGGATGAAAAGAATTCAATAAGTCACCGGGGCGATGCGCTTGCGATGTTGAAGTCTGCTATACTCTTTTCTTGTCGCTTTCGTGCAGTATGATGAGCGCATCCGGCACAATCGGGGTGTAGCGCAGTTTGGTAGCGCATCTGGTTTGGGACCAGAGGGTCGCAGGTTCGAATCCTGTCACCCCGACCAGTAGGAATGTCGATAAAGGAACTGAGCGCCCTTTTTGGCACGCTGGTTCCTTTATCTGTATCATCGTCAGAAAACGGAGTTTGCCTTGCTTGAACTTGAAATCAGAGAGTCCGCCTATAAGCATGGGTGTACCTATGACGATATTATCAATTGTTATACTTGTAAACCATAACGGCATCAGCGTGATATTCCACGCAATGAAACTACGCAAGTCATTTGAGAATCTGATATAATGACAGATAGGATGCTTATGGCTAAGAAGACATACATGACCGAAGAGGAAATCATGGCTTTAAGTCCTGATGATTTTAGAGATTTGTCTCCTGACGAAGACCTGCACGATAACTTTCGTAGGATGTTTCAGATGATGGGTCTGATTTATCAAAACCAGATTGACATCAAGAATAGACTCGATGGAAATGTGGGTTCTGTCGCTGGTTCGAATAGCTAAATCCTTTTTCGACACCCCGACCATCATCGTGCGGACGTAGCTCAATTGGTAGAGCTTCAGCCTTCCAAGCTGATTGTTGCGAGTTCGAGTCTCGTCGTCCGCTCCATTATACTCATAAGCGCCCGTGGCTCAGTTGGATAGAGCAGGAGACTTCTAATCTTCAGGTCGGGGGTTCGAATCCCTCCGGGCGCACCACATACATACTGCGGATACTTTGTTCTCTGCTGAGCGTATTCTTCCTCGACAACCATTTGTCGACATCACTTGCCTCAGCAACAAAACAGTGGTATTTTTTTGTGTGATTTTTTGTGTGATTGCTGTTATTGTTTTGTGCAGATATTGGTCTCAATGGGAAGGAACAAAATGAGACGTTCATGGAAAGTCACCTCTATTCTGTTAGGAGTGATGTGCCTTACTTGGTTTGTACCGGCCGCAGCGTTTGCCGGAACATCGACAAACTGCTATGCAAAGGGCATAACCGTCACCGGCGGA
>JAENWW010000018.1 GCA_016649875.1 Coriobacteriia bacterium | reverse complement strand
TTTGCTACGGCGACCTTGCCTAAACATCTCAATTGCCTTTGCTTTTGTTGCCGTAGTTATGTTGCTCCTCGCCATGTGACCTCCTAATAAAAAAGTTGGACCTGAATTTAAATCCAAGTCCAACTTTAGGGGTTCACACCAGTAGGGGAGCTTTCTTATCGATCAAGGTCGAGGACTGTTTGAGCACGGCGCCTGTCCCGCCCCGCACACAGCCTCACAAGCAATTGAACTTTTTTAGCAAATCCTCGGTAACTGTTCGCCGACGAGTGTGTCCATGATGCGGGAGGCGCCGAAACCGTTCTTGACCGAGACACGTCCTGCGGGCGCCTCCGTGACGTCGCCGATGATCGCGGCATCGATGCCGTAAGGCGAAGATTGCATGGCGGCAAGCGCCGCCTCAGCTTCGTCAGCGGGTACAACGGCGACCATCTTGCCCTCGTTTGCCACCTGGAATACATCATAGCCGAGCATCTCTGAAGCTCCGCGCACCTGCGGGTGTACCGGCACGAGGTCTTCTATCACGATCATGGCCACTTGCGAGGAGTCGGCCAGTTCGTTGAGCGTCGAGGCGAGACCGCCGCGCGTCGGGTCGCGGAACACACGCGTGTGGGGTGCGGCCGCAAGCGTATCGGCTATCAGATGGTTGAGCGGTGCGGCATCGGTTTCGATGGTGGTCTCGAACTCGAGCCCCTCGCGCTGCGAGATGATGGCGATGCCGTGGTCCCCGAGCGTACCGGAAAGCAAGATCTTATCGCCGGGTTTGCAGTTCTTCGCAGAGATATCGATACCGGCAGGCAGAGTGCCCACTCCGGCCGTGTTGATATAGATTCCGTCCGCCTGGCCTTTGCCGACGACTTTCGTGTCACCGGTGACGATTTTCACGCCGGCCTCACGGGCGGTTTTCGCCATGGATTCGATGATTTTCTTGAGGTCATCCATGGGAAAGCCTTCTTCGAGCACGAATCCCACGGAGATGTAGAGCGGGGTGGCTCCGGCGGTTGCGACATCGTTGACGGTGCCGCATACGGCCAAGTGCCCGATGTCTCCTCCCGGGAAAAAGAGCGGGTGTACCACGAACGTGTCGGTCGAGAATGCGATGCGATCCGTCGGGATTTCAAGGGTGGCAGCATCTTCGAGTTGCACATCGCAAAACGTTTGGGTGAAAATATCTTCGATTAAATCGCGCATCATGGATCCGCCGGATCCGTGTGCGAGCATAATGCGGTCTGACATAGATTACTTGCTCCGTCCATAGTCGGTGTAGCGGTAATAAGCGGCGCATGAGCCTTCCGAGGAGACCATGCAAGGTCCGATCGGATGCTCCGGTGTGCATGTTTTGCCGAAGAGGCGACACTCGTAAGGGGGGAGTGCACCGCGCAGCACGTCTCCGCACTGGCAGCCCTTGATTTCACGGGGGGCCGGCGGGTCGAGCTCGATGCGCTTGAGTGCGTCGTACTGTGCAAACTCCGCCTTTATGGCAAGGCCGGTGCCCGGAATCACGCCGAGACCGCGCCATTCGGCGTCGGTCTCTTCAAACACTTCATAGATGGTCTTTACCGCCGTCGGGTTGCCTTCGGCTTGAACACCGCGCGTGTAGGCGATGTCGATGTAGGTGTCGCTCGCATCGATTTGTTTCAGCAGCATATAGATGCCCTGGAGCACGTCGAGCGGTTCGAATCCGGTGATAACACCCGGGATATGAAACTTCGTGGCGAGGAATTTGTAGGGGTCGAGTCCGATGATCGTGGATACATGCCCCGGCAAGATGAGCGCATCGATTTGGATATCGGGATCATCTGCTATCGCGCGCAGAGCGTTCGGCACGGTTTTATTCGCCGCGTAGACTGCGAAGTTCTCGAGCTTCATGTCGCGCGCGCGCTTGATGGTGGCCGCGATTATCGGCGTCGTCGTTTCGAAGCCGACCGAGATGAAGACTACGAGGCGGTCGGGGTTTTGCTGTGCGATGGCAAGGGCGTCGAGAGGTGAGTAGACGACGCGGACATCGCCTCCGTTGCCTTTCTCCTCATTCAGGGAACTGTATGAGCCCGGCACTTTGAGCATGTCGCCGAATGTGGTGACGATTACTTCGGGGTGTTTGGCGAACTCGATGGCCATATCGATGTCGCGGTTCGCGGTCACGCAGACGGGGCACCCCGGTCCCGAGGTGAGTTTGATGTTTGCGGGCATAATGTCGCGGATGCCGTTTTTGGCGATGGCCATGGTGTGGGTGCCGCAGACCTCCATGATATGGACGATGTACTTCTCGCCGCGCTGCCGAGCGATTCCGGCGGCGTGCTTGTCGATACCTCTGATGAGCTTATGAGCCAGTGCGGGGTCGCGAAATGAGCTCGGGTCGAACATTTCAGCTCACGACTTGCGCGGGTGTAGTCGCATTCGCACCAGACGTCGCAGTGTCGGCATCCGAATACATGTGCCCGGTGAACTCGGTCGGCGAATCGCCCATCAGTGTCGCGTCTTCTTCGAAGAACGGCAGTGACTTCAAGAGTTCGAGTGTTTCGTTCGCGAACTGCTCATCGACTTTTTCAATGGCGAATCCTGCGTGGACGAGCACCCAATCGCCGACTTCGACGTCGGTGACCAAGTCGAGCGAGACTTTACGCGTCACGCCGAGAATGTCGACGGTTGCAAGGTTGACACCTGATTTTTCACGCACGAGAGCGGGGATGGCAAGACACATGGATATCTCCTTCGCATAAAAGCGTTACTGCTGTTGTTTATATTTTCTCAATTAATCTTTCGCGCGCAACGATTGCCTGCCCGAACGATATACATCCGTCATTGACCGGTAGCTTTTCAGAGCATAGCACCGTAAAGCCTTTGGTTTCCAGCAGCGCGCGGGCACCGCCGAGGACGAGTCTGTTCATCATGACACCGCCGGAAAGAGCGACCGTTTTGATGTTGGTGGCTCGCGAAGCTTTGGTGGCGATATCTCCGATGAGCGTGATAACCGCCATATGGAAGCGGCGTGCGATTTCGGATTGGGCGACGCCGTTGGACATATCGTCGAGAATGGCGACGATGAGCGGCTTGGGATCGATGATCGCCGGCTTATAGTGGCGGTCGAACTGCTCCGTGGATCGTTCGTGCGTCGAGAGCGTTTTGGTTTGCGTTTGCTCGTGAATCGCGAACTGATAGCGCGTCGGAGTGGGGCGTGCATCGAGCGGGTCGGCGGCGGCCTCGAGCATGATGGCCGGCGATCCTTCGAACGTCGCATCGTCGGCTACGCCGATGAGGGAGGAAACCGCATCGAAGAGGCGGCCCATCGAGGTGGTGTAGGGAGTATTGAGGTTGTTGTGCATCATGGCGATGACGGTGCCCTCTTCGCGCTTTTCCAGGCGCGATTTAAAGAAGCGGGTGCCGGGGTGCTCGAGCAAGTCGAGTTCGGCGAGCATACCTAGGGCGGTGCGGGCCGGACGCTTGATGGCACCGGCGCTACCGGGAAGCGGGAGAGCACGCAAGTGGGCGAAGCGGGAGTATCCGCTCCAGTCGGCGATGAGTACTTCGCCTCCCCAGATGTTCGCTTTCATATCCGACTTGTCGCCGTAGCCCGTACCGTCGAACGCGATACCGATGACTGGATCGGATACGCCGAATTCGGCGGTCGTCGCCACGATATGGGCGTGGTGGTGCTGAACGCCCTCGAGCTTGATGGGGCGGGTGGCGACATCTTTTTGCACCTTCGCCCATTTGGTGGAGAGGTATTCGGGGTGCAAGTCATAGGCGAGCGCCTCGGGGTGTGAGCGGAAAAGATGCTCGTAGAGCGTTTCGGTCTCCTCGAACGCATCGAGCGTCTCGGTGTTTTCGAGATCTCCGATATGTTGCGAAACGAATGCGTATTCGCCGTCCAGCAGCGTGAACGTATTCTTTTGTTCGGACCCGACCGCTAAAATCGTCGGCGGAATTTTTTCGGTGAAGGCGACGGGATCGGGCGCAATCAGCGGGTAGGGTGCATAGCCGCGAGCGCGACGCACCATCTGCACATGTCCGTCGATGATGCGAACGACCGAATCATCGTAGCGCGCCTGAATGTCGCGGTCGTGCAACAGAAAGAAATCGGCGATTCCGTTGAGTTTTTCGAGCGCGGTTTCGTTATCGGTGACGATCGGCTCTTCGCTGATGTTGCCGCTGGTCATGATGAGCGGACCGTAGAACTCTTCGAGCAAAAGGTGGTGAAGTCCCGTGTAGGGGAGCATGACACCGATCTCGGGCATGCCGAAAGCCACCGATTCGGCCAAGTCCGCTCCTTGGATATCGGAGTGACGTTTGAGCAACACGATTGGACGGATACGACCCTCGAGGAGTTCTTGCTCCTGCTCGTTTATGTGGACATAGCGGCTTGCCTGTTCGACGTTTGCGAACATGACGGCGAGAGGCTTGCCGTAACGGTGCTTGCGCTCACGCAGTTTACGCACCGCAATATCTGATCGGGCGTTGCACGCGAACTGGAAACCGCCCAAGCCTTTGATGGCGAGAATCTGCTCATTGTGGAGTGCCTCGGCGGCTTCTATGATGATGGAATTCGAGCGCGCGGCCTCATCGTGGGCGTTCCGGTGCTCGATGCTCAAGCCCGGACGCCATTCCCAGTTCAGCGTGGTCGTGCAGTCGGGGTCGTTGGGCGAGAGGAGAGGTGCGTTTTGTGATGAGTTGAGGTAGACGCGCGGTCCGCAGACGAAACAGGCATCGGGTTGCGCGTGGAAGCGGCGGTCTTTGGGATCGGCGTATTCAGCCTCGCACGCTGGGCACATTTTAAACTTGTCCATGGTGGTCAGTGGGCGATCATAGGGGGTGTCACGAATGATGGTGAAGCGCGGCCCGCAGTCGGTGCAGTTGATGAACGGATAGCGGTAGCGGCGGTTGCTCGGATCGAACAGTTCTTCGGTGCATGCGTGGCAGGTGGCCATGTCCGGCGAGATGAGCGTGCGTTCGCCGGCGGTCGGTGCCGATTGCCGAATCTCAAAGGAGTCGAACCACTCGGGTTTGGTGGAGGATACCGATACCCGGTCGATCTTCGAGGCGGCCGGAGCTGATTTTTCGACTAAAACGGGAAACGAATCGACGATGGCTTCAGGCCCTTCGACGTGGACGTGCACGCCGTCGGCAGCATTGAGGACCCAACCTTTCAAGCTGTATTCTTGAGCCAGATTGTAAACGAAAGGGCGGAAACCCACGCCCTGTACAACGCCTGTGATATGTATGGTGATGGCCTTCATATCTGAATTGTAACGTATGCATACAGGCAAGTGGTTGACGATACGTTGACACCTTTGTGACGCTTATGCATCATCGCCTCTTTTATGACAAAAGGCCACGAGTTATCGTGACCTTTTGGATGAATCGGGTTTAGACGAGTTCGACTTCCACGTGCGTGTGAGAGCGTCCGTGCTTCTCGATGGAATCGAGCGCCTTTTGGAGATGCTCGCGCGCTTCGCCGAGCAA
Source organism: Coriobacteriia bacterium (assembly GCA_016649875.1). NCBI lineage: Bacteria > Bacillati > Actinomycetota > Coriobacteriia > Coriobacteriia bacterium. The sequence goes on along the minus strand of JAENWW010000018.1, from coordinate 16,346 downwards.
AACCGTCGCTTGGGCGAGATCGGTCGCCGCTGAAAGTTCGGCGTGATCGGCGAGATGGTGGGTGTTTTCCAGCCACTCTTGCGAAAGGGCGATCGTCTCGTTCGCCATTGAAATCATAGATTTCAGTTGTTCGTTATTCACTCCGTTTTGGCACATGACTTTTCCTCACTGTTTGACGGTCTTCGCGCACGAACCGATGGTATTACTTTTGCTGAAGATGTGCTACTTCTACTTGACAGCGTTGATTTCGTTGACGAAACTTGCTTTTTGCATGGCACCGGTTATGCGCTTGGCGAGTTTGCCATCCTTGAAGATGATGAATGTCGGAATGGACATAACTTCAAATAGCATCGCCGTTTTCGGGTTTTCGTCGACGTTGAGCTGACCGACGGTAATCGCGGTGTTCTCGCCGGCGACTTCTTTGAGAATCGGCTCCATCATGCGACAAGGTCCGCACCACGGTGCCCAAAAGTCGAGTACGAACACACCCTTGCTGCCTTCGACCTCGGTGGGAAATGTCGCGTCGGTGATTTGCTTGAGTTCAGCCATAGTAGACCCCTTTCATGTCCAATTAGTTAGACTTCTCGAATAAGTTAAGCGGAACTTAACTTTACCAAACTTTTTCCTCAGTCGTAAAGTTTTCGACTCCTCCTCCATGCCTACTCCATGTTTTCAAGGTAGTGCAATGCGGCGAATGCTGCACTTGCTCCCTTTGCGGCAGCGGTGACGACTTGCTTGAGCGCGATGTCGGTCACGTCTCCCGCGCTGAATAAACCCGGCACGATCGTGATGCCGTCTTGCGTGGTTTCAATATACCCCGTTTTGGTGAGAGGTGTGAGATTTTTTGCGATTTCTGTCATGGGATCGACCCCGACGAATTCAAAAATACCGTCCACCGGGAGTGTGCGGTCATCCTTGCCGACCGTTGAGCCCAGTAGCACGCCGGTCACCTTGCTGCCGTTACCCTGAATTTCTTTGGGGACGCGACAAAACACAAACTCGATCTTTTCGTTCGCTTTTGCTCTGTCTTGTATGATTTGTGTCGCACGAAGTTCATTGCGACGATGCACGATGTAGACTCTCGAGGCGAACTTGGTCAAGTAGAGCGCTTCTTCGATGGCGCTGTCTCCTCCGCCTATGACGGCAACGGTTTTTTCGCGGTAGAACCCGGCATCGCAGGTGGCGCACCATGAAACGCCGCGCCCGGTGTATTCGGCTTCTCCGGAAATTCCGAGTTTGCGAGGAATCGACCCCGTCGCGATGATTACAGTACGGGCGAGCCATGTTTCGGAATCCGAATGCAGCTCGAACAAACCGGATTTCTCCCGGGTGATTCCCGCGATCTCAACGAACATTTTCATTTCGGCGCCCTGGGCCTGGGATTGGTCGGCCATGAGCTGTCCGAGCTCGGCGCCGTTGACGCCCTGGGGGAAAGCGGGATAGTTTTCCACCCAGTCGGTGGTGATGATCTGTCCTCCGGGCATGGCGCGTTCGAACACGACGGTCTTTACCGCACCCCTGGCACCGTAGAGTCCTGCCGCAAGACCGGCGGGGCCGCCTCCGATGATGGCGATGTCGATGACGGCGTCGCCATTGATGTCGGCGTCGGTGTCCTTTGTAGCAAAAGTAGTTTCAACGGTCATGTGTTCAGCGCTCATTTCGTCACGCTCGATGTGGTATCGGATTTCTGGTCTTTCTTGATTTGTTGCAACAAGAGTGTCGCTTGTTGATAAAGCGCATGTCCGGAGGTGTCGCTTTCTCCTGCTCCGGAGGTGAGCTCCATGACTTTCTTCATTTGGTTTGCAGCCGAAGTCAGGTCGTGGCGCCCGAAGTAATAAAACACGCCGAGGTTATAGTTCGCATTGGCGTGGTTCGGGTTGCTTTCGAGCACTTTTGCGACTTCTTGGATGGCGCGGTCGGTGTTGCCGGTGTAAAAATAGAGCGTTGCCATATCGGCGCGCGCATCGGCATCGGTGGGGGTGTAGCTCAGATATTTTTCATAATAACCGATTGCCGTTTTGGAGTCGGTGAGCATCGATGAGTTATCACCGCTCGCCTGTTCGGTTTCGGCGCGACCATAGTAAAAGTCAGCCAACGTGAGCAAAGCCTGCGTGTCGGCACTGTTCTCTTTGAGAGTGGTCAGGGCATCATAGGCGTTTTTTTGCGATGAGGTCAAAAGGTTGCGGTAATCGGTGGAAATGCTCCCGCTGTTCGAATTCCACATATTCATACGGAATGCCAAAACGATGACCGCTGCGAAAAGTGCTAGGGAAATCATCAATATGGTCAGAGGCACACGATAGCGCTGGAAAGGACGGATTATGTGTTTTTTTCCCCAGCTCAAATCGTCGCCGTTGCCGAATTGGCGTACATCTATATCGAGCGTTTGAGCCTTGAGCAACATGTTGAGGTCGTTTGTGATCAGCATGAGATGTTTGTCTTTGCCTTGGTCGATGATCTCTTCGCGGAGGAGATAGGTCGTCGCCAATATCTTGTTATCGGTGGTCTTTGTAGAAAATCCATCCGGCAAAGTATTCGAATTACTTTCGAAGGAAACGACCCGTAAGGTACCGCCGTTGGGAAGTGAGATGCCTCCGGCAAAAGATTGTCCTTCGGCGAGCTCGAAAAGCAGTCGAGTCACTTCTCGCCCGCGGAAGCGCAAATCGGGGTCGACGCGCGCCGTTTTCAATTTGTCGATTTCATTGAGAACAGTATCCGGGATGATGATATCGGCATCGGGGTAGTTGAGAATCGCCTGCGGCTCGGTGAGCAAAACATTTGTATCGAAAACGATTACCGATTTCGAGTAGTCAAGTTCGGCTTTCACCTTGAGCTTGTTGTGCTTAGATTTCATTGAATAAGTCTTTCTCGGGGTCGGCTTTTTTGACCCGTTTGTAGATGAACGCCACAAGGCCGAGTCCTGCTAGAACAACTATAACAACGATAACGATGGTGTCGATATAGGAAGCTGATATATCCACCGATTTTTCGCAAATGGCGTAGTTTCCCGCGGTCAGTTTAATGGTGAGCGGTGCACTCACGGCGTTTTGTATAGTCACGTCGGGCTCGACGAAGGTTTCTTTGGGGGGCAGCGTGATCACTTGTTTCTTTTTTGCGTTGATTGTCATGTTGCGTTCAGCCCCATAGGTGAGGGTGACGCGAACCTCTTTCGTCGTGTCGTTATTGATGGTGATCGGGACGGACCCCTTGTTTCCCGAGAGTGTGACGGGGGATACTTTTAGAGTGATTTTGCTGAAAATGTCGTTCGCCGTTTTTTGGGCTTTCTCCGCGTAGGCGAGCCTGAGGCTTTGTTTCAGAGTTTGGCCCGATTCGACGAGCGAACTTCCATTTTCCGCGATGAGGCTGTCTTGCCGCGCATTGAGAGATTCCACGCTTTCGCTGAGTGCGAAAATCAGGCCCTCGCTTTGCTTTCGCGCGGCTTTGATGGCGCGGTCGGTCGAGGTGGGTTCGATCTTTTTCTTCTCGATCAGCTTCAGCTTGGGAAGTTTATCGGTACTTTTCGGTGTGATATCGCCCAACGTCGCGAATTTAATCCACGGCTGTTCGAGCAGAAGGCCGATGTTGTCGACGACTTGTGCCGCCTGAGTTTCGTTGGAAACCACGCCGTGGATGATGAGGATCTTTCGATTCTCCGTGCTGTATTTCTCAAAAATCGCGCCCACGACATCGATGGTCTCTTTCGAGACGATTTTCGTACTCATATCACCGTCGGCGACAAGACCGATAAGATTGTTCGAGAATCGGCCTATGGTATCGGGTTTGTTCGTGACGGCGTTTTCGTCGACCACGGTGGCGATCTGCTTTGCATTTTTCAGTTCGTCGAGTGTGGTGCTGTTGATTTTTTGTCCCAAGGGAGCTGTTACGGATGTCTCGAAACTGCTCACATTTTTCGACAAAGGCGAGAGCGTCGAAGTCGCTTGTCCGTACTGCAGCGGAATGTCTCTGATGAGTCCGATGTCGGTCAAACTTGAAACATCGGGGTCCGAGTAGCCCAGCATTCCGATGGTGACGGTGCCGGAATCCAACGCCATCCGCAAAGACGTCAGAGTGGCGGCATAATTTTCTGCCGTTTGCGAATTTTGGGCGAAAACAGCTTTTGTTCCATTCGTATTCTTCAGCGTATAGCCGTTGCCGATTGCCTCCCAATCTTCAAGGAGCAAGGGGGAGAGGGAGAGCGTGAAGCGTGTGTTCGAATTGTTCGAGCCGAGAAGCAGAAGGCGCCCGACGGCTTGGCGTTGGGCTTCGGGCGTGCCGGTCGAAGGGTCGACGGCAAACGTTCCATCCGGATTTCTCAGAGGCGTCGAGGTGAAGTGAACGGCGCATGCGAGATCGAGCGGTTCGTTGTTTTCGTTGTATATATATTGTGTACCGTAGAGTGAGGCCGTTTCCCGGCTGGTTGCCGTCGAAGCGGTGACCTCGACTGCGATTCGATACACGCCTTCGGTCATCGAAAGACCTTCGAGGGTGCGCTGGAATTCCTCGGTGTACTGTTTCTTTTTCGCAGAAGCGACGATGTTTATATAGCGCGTTCGTCGAAATACCAAGGTCCCGTTATCCCGCAAAACATTGAAATGGATTTGCATGGACGTGATTTTTTTCGTCGGTTTCGCGACCACCGTCCAATTGAATGAGCCGGTTTCGGGAATGCTCGGCGATTGCGTTGAAAGGTCGAACGACGCATCGGACAAGACGAGGTGAGCCGAAGACGCCGCCGCGAGTGCGTTGTCGGGTAGAGTCGCGATGGGTGTCGGTGCGATATTCGGTGTCTCGGCGGCAAACGACACTGCAGAAGCTGCGAAGCCGACGAGCACGATGGCACACATCGAAAATATATATATCTGCTTACTATTCATGGTTTCTATTATGCCATCTTTGTATACCGTGACCCGATATGCGTTAGAATAGCAGGGCGATTACACATCCGATCAGGGAGTTACGCTATGCGAATTTTAGTTACGGGTGGAGCAGGATTCATCGGCGGGAATTTGGTTTTCCAGCTGCTTACGCTTGACGGCGAGGTTTTCGTCGTAGATGACCTTTCAAGCGGTAGTTCCGATAACCTCGATCCGCGCGCACAGTTTCGTAAGTTGGATATATGCTCTGATGAATTTCGCGCCGTCGTGCGTTCGTTCAAACCCGATGTCATCGTTCATCTGGCGGCTATATCCAGCGTCGCCGATTCGGTGAAAAATCCTGAAAACACGTATCGCGTGAATATCGAGGGTACCGCGAACGTAGTCGGTGCAGCTATCGAGAGCGGTGTTTCCCGCGTGGTTTTCGCTTCGAGCGCCGCTGTATACGGCGATCCGGTTTCTTTACCGTTGCGCGAGGAATCGTTGAAATCCCCGCTCACCCCTTACGGTGAGACGAAGCTCGAGGCTGAGCGTCTCATTCAGACGCAACTGCGCGATGCCGGAATAGATTTCGCGATTTTTCGATTCGCAAACGTGTACGGCCCTCGTCAGGGTCTCGGTGGAGAAGGCGGGGTCGTATCCACCTTCGCCTCCGCGCTCGTTGCGGGAGAGACGCCGTCGATAGAAGGAGACGGCAAGCAGATCCGCGATTTCATTTTCGTATCCGATGTGGTGTTCGCTCTCGTCAGTGCAATCGGCGGAGATATCGATTTTGCCGGCAATCCGATGGAGCAAGTCGATGCGGGCGTCTACAATATCGGTACCGGCGAAGGAAAAAGCATCGAGGAACTCGCCGCCAACTTCCGCATGGTCGCGCAATTCTTCGGGGCATACGGCTCGCTTCCCCCGCGTGAAGGCGATATTCGCGAGTCGGTACTCGACTCGACGCGCGCTCGGGACACGTTCGAATTCATGCCCAATACTTCCTTTGACAAAGGCATTGAGATGACTTACGCGTGGTTTAAGGCTCGGCATGAAGTCGACGAAGCCGAAGAACCCGAACCGGAGCCCTTCGATATGGGCGATCCTCTCGGATTCGCCGGATTCGATGCGAGCGGAGTTGCCGGTGGAATCGGTGGGTTCGATGCGAGCGGAGTGAATGGCGATGGAATTAAATAACGTAATCATCGAACAACGCAAAAAAGTGCAGGCCGAACTCGGAGCCTACGGGCTCGATTTGCGCCCCGTCGGGAATGCAAGCGCCGTCGACCTCTTATATATAAGTACACGCGCGAACAAAAACGTCGGTCCGGAAGCTCATCGGGCGCTGGACGGTGCGACTACGGCCTTGGGCTATTCGCCGCTCAATTATGCGATTTTGTCGCTCAACGATATCGAGGCGGAGCTCTCCTCCTCCACTCCTTCCGATTTGACGTTGTCTGCCGCGGTCGGCCTTTTCGTCGACATACTCGATCCGTATGCCATCATCATTCTGCACGCCGATATTTTGAAAATCTGGCCGCCTTCCATGAACGTCGAGGATGTCACCCTGCCTTCGGGCAGACGCGTCGCGCGCGGAACAGTAGACGGTCGCGTCATCGCGGCATGCACGGATTTCTTTGCAAGCTTGGAAAATCCCGAACTCAAACCACTCGTCTGGTCGCAGATGCTCATTGCCAGAAAGCTGAAAAGCTCTCCATAAAATCTTCACGACAGAAAACTTGACAATGGTACACTCAGATAATAACCTATACATATCAACAAGTTATTTATGCAAAGTGCGTAGCGAGTGATTGTTGCGACTTGCACACGAAAAGGAGAGATGCAACATGGGAAAAGTACTGGGAATCGACCTTGGTACCACTAACTCGGCAATGGCGATCATCGAAGGCGGCGAGCCGACGATTATCATCAATGTCGAGGGCGACCGCACGACTCCATCGGTCGTTGCGTTCAAGAAAGACGGCGAGCGAATCGTCGGAAAGCCTGCGAAAAACCAGGCCGTCACCAACCCCGAGAACACGGTGAGTTCCGTCAAGCGTTTCATGGGACGTCAGTTCAAAGAGGTCGCTGAAGAAATCAAGACGGTCAGCTACGATGTCGTTTCAGGCAAAGGCGGTCGTGTCGAAATCAAAATCGAGGGCAAGAATTACACCCCGGAAGAAATCAGCGCGATGACGTTGCAAAAGTTGAAGGCCGATGCGGAGAAGTATCTCGGTGAGAAAATCACCGAAGCCGTCATCACCGTTCCCGCTTACTTCAACGACGCGCAGCGTCAGGCGACCAAAGACGCCGGTAAAATCGCCGGTCTCGACGTGAAACGTATCATCAACGAGCCGACTGCGGCAGCACTTGCCTATGGACTCGATAAAGCCGGCAAAGAGCAGAAGGTTTTGATCTTCGACCTCGGCGGCGGTACGTTCGACGTATCGGTTCTCGAGCTCGGCGACAATGTCGTCGAAGTAATGTCGACCTCGGGTGATAACCACCTCGGTGGCGACGACTGGGATAAGAAGGTCATCGACTGGATGGCCGACAAGTTCAAGTCGGATAACGGCGTGGACCTCCGCACCGATAAGATGGCATTGCAGCGACTCAGGGAAGTAGCCGAGCGTGCGAAGATGGAGCTTTCATCGGCTCAAACCGCGCACATCAACCTTCCGTTCATCACGGCGGATGCAAGCGGCCCCAAGCACCTCGACTACACGCTCACCCGTGCGGAGTTTGATAAGATCACGTCCGATCTTCTCGCCCGTACCAAGAAGCCTGTTCAGCAGGCTATGAAAGACGCGGGCGTTTCGATGGGCGATATCGACGAGGTTATCCTCGTCGGCGGATCGACTCGTATGCCGGCTGTGCAAGCGCTCGTCAAAAAAGAGACCGGCAAGGATCCGCACATGGGCGTCAACCCCGATGAGGTCGTCGCACTCGGCGCTTCAGTTCAGGCCGGTGTTCTCTCAGGCGATTTCGGCAAGGGTGACATCTTGTTGCTCGACGTGACTCCGTTGTCGCTGGGTGTCGAGACCATGGGCGGTATCATGACGCGTATGATCGAGCGCAACACCACGATTCCGACACGCAAGACCGAAGTGTATACGACTGCAGTCGACAGTCAGCCGTCCGTCGAGATTCACGTACTCCAAGGTGAGCGCGAGATGGCCACCGACAACAAGACGCTCGGTAAGTTCAGTTTGAGCAACATTCCGGCTGCTCGACGCGGCGTTCCTCAAATCGAGGTTACGTTCGACATCGATGCAAATGGACTCGTCAACGTATCGGCTAAGGATCGCGGTACCGGACAAGAGCAAAAGATTACCATCACCGGTTCGACCACTTTGTCGGACCAAGAAGTCGACAAGATGGTTTCGGATGCAGAGCTCCACGCCGACGACGATAAGCATAAGAAGGAAGAAATCGAGGCCCGCAACAACGGAGACAGCCTCGTTTATCAGACCGAGAAGACCCTCGAGGAGCTCGGCGACAAGGTGCCCGCAGACACCAAGTCCGAAGCCGAGAGCGCCGTGGCTGAACTCAAGACCGCGCTCGAAGGCACGGATAGCGATGAAATAAAGGCAAAGACAGAGGCTCTTCAGACTGCCGCGTACAAGCTTGCGGAGATCGCTTATAAAGATGCTCAGGCCGAGGCCGAAGCCCCCGAGGGTGCCGCTGCAGATGCAAGCGAGCAAAAGCCTGCCGAAGATGTCGAAGACGGCGACTTCGAAGTAGTCGATGGTGATGAGTAATTCAGGCAAACATACTGGCGCACACGGAGCAGGTACCTCTGCTCCGACCCCCGGCGGCTCGAAGCCCGAGGTGAACGAAGTTTCCACGGAAGCCTCGAAAGCCTCGAAAAACGCGACGGTCGTCGAGGAAAAGACTCCTCTCGAGTTGCTTGAAGACGAAGTTTCGGTGTGGAAGGATCGCGCGGCTCGCGCGCAGGCCGAATTCGCCAATACGCGAAAGCGTCTTGAAGAGCGACAGATCGATGCGATGCGATTCGCGGCGAAAAACGTCGTGGAAAACATCATCCCGGTCATCGACGATCTCGAGTATGCGAGACGACATGCCGATGAGACCGGCAATGAGATGGCCGAGGGTATAACGGCAATCTATGCCAAGCTCGTTGCAGCATTGATTAAAGAGGGCGTTGAACTTATCGATCCTCTGGATAAACCGTTCGATCACAACACCGCAACCGCGGTTCAAATGGTCGAAAACCCCGAGGTGCCCGATCAGACCGTGACTGCGGTCATGCAAAGAGGGTACGTGCTCGGTGGCCGGGTCATTCGCCCGGCGATGGTAGTGGTAGCTACCGGCGGCTCGCCCGCGAAATAGCACATGGCATGGGGCGCGCCTGTAAAGGTTGCGCCCCATTAGCCAATTCAAGTGCGAAAAAGGAGAAAGACGCATGGCGTCCAGTAAAAACTATTACGATGTCCTCGGCGTCGGCAAGACGGCGAGCCAAGATGAAATCAAGAAGGCCTTTCGTAAACTTGCGCGCAAGCATCACCCCGATGCAGGCGGAAGCGAGGAAAAGTTCAAGCAGATCAACGAAGCCTATGAGGTTTTGTCTGATACGAAGAAGCGCAGCCAATATGACCAGTACGGTCAGTATTTCGGCGAGAAAGGTCCGCCTCCGGGGTACGGTCAATCGAGCGCCGGTGGCAGTCAAGGCGGCGGGTTCGGCGGATATTCGACGCAGGGCGGACAGCAGGTGGATTTCGATTTGGGCGACTTAGGCGATATTTTCGGTTCGGTATTCGGCGGCGGTTCGACCGGCGGGCGTTTCGGCGGATTCGGCGGCAGAGGCAAGTCGCCTATGCGCGGGCAGGATCTCCAACTTGAGACCACCGTCACGTTCGAGCAAGCTTTCAGCGGCACTCAGCTGAAGATGAAAACCGCCGAGGGACGCGAAATCACCGTCAATGTTCCTGCCGGAGCAACCGACGGCGGCAAGTTGCGCTTTCGCGGTAAAGGCGAGCCGGGACTTAACGGCGGCCCCGCCGGAGATATTTATGTGGTCACCCACATCGCTCCGCATGCGTATTATAAGCGCGACGGCGCAGATGTCATTCTCGATCTTCCGCTCACCATAGGCGAGGTGGCTCTCGGTACTACGGTCACCATCCCGGTGCCCGACGACAGTTATGCGAAACTTAAGATCGCGGCCGGCACGCAAGATGGCAAGATATTGAGGATGAAAGGCAAAGGCGCCCCGAAATTAAAGGGTGGCGGAGCCGGTGATCTGAAAGTCAAAGTGAACGTGGTCATTCCCAAAGAGTTGACCGCGCAACAAAAAGAGTTGCTGGAAGACTTCGAGAGCGCGCTCGGCTCCAAACAAACGGGCGAGACGCTGCGTAAGAAGTTTAAATAAAGGAGTGTTTTACCATGCGTAGAGACAAACACCGTCCTGTGTATATGATAGGAATCGCCGCCGAACTGGCGGGCGTGCATCCGCAGACTCTGCGCATCTATGAGCGTAAACGCCTGGTGGAGCCTCAACGCACGAATGGTAACACCCGTTTGTATTCTGAGGCCGACGTCGAGCGTTTGCGGCTCATTCAAGATTTGACGCAGGATGAAGGTGTCAACCTTGCAGGAGTCGTGCGCATTCTCGAACTCGAGGATGAGCGCGCGCGCCTAACGCGCGAAATGGAAGAGCTGCGAGAAGAAATGCGCGCCATGAAACGCGAGCAAATCGAAGCGGAACTGTTGGCCGCTCGCCGCACAGCGCTCGTTCCTCTCAACGTCAATCTCAGGCGCTTCGATAGCGAGGATTACGAGTAAGCGGTTCCTCGACGCGTCAGCCGTTCCGCCAGGCTCACTATTTTTATGTCGCGTTGCGACCGAGTGAGAGCTGACCTTATGATATAAAAAGCCACCTTTGCGGTGGCCTTTTTGCTTCATTATGGCCTTCGTGCAGATGCCGTCATTATCTTTTCCCATAACTCAACTGCGAAGTAGCATATCGTCATGATGACGACGTACGCAATGCCGAGAAGAAACGGCGCGATGAGCCACCACTTGAATAACATCAACAGTGCACCTATGTCTGACATGAGAAATCACCTACCCTCGAACATATTATGCCCCAACAGTCGGACGCTTATTTTGCTGCCGGCTATCGTCGGCGTTCCGCAAGGATCGCGCTTTACGGTGGTGTGCGTCAAGAGGGACGACTGGAAAGAGTATCTGAAAGAGGAAAAGTATACGAAGCCTCTTCCTTTTCAGGCATATAACGATATCAAAGATGCCGTTGAGGTGGCCGATGAGGCCGACTGGGTGGCCGTTGCGCTCGATGAAAGTATAGAAGTTTATATATTTTATATAATTTAAAACCTTATTCAGAAAGTTTACTTTTATTAGGGAGGTGCATATAAAAGCCGTTCATTACTATGGAATTACTGTGCCATACAAAAACGGAAAATGAAAAACGGAAAATGAAGATAGTGGGTTCTCACCTATCTATGTAACAGGCTCTAGAGACAGAGGATAAACTCACGAAGAGGTATCTTAAAGTTAAGTAAAGGGAGAGTGGGTAATATGTCAGAGGTAATGGAGATTCGAGAAAGTTCAATTGCTGATCCCGGAGCACTTGGTTTGGCAGGTTTCGCACTAACTACTTTTATTCTTAGTATGTCAAACGCTCAGTTTGTTCCTGCCGAACTTGGGGCCCTGTTTGTTCCCTTGGCCTTGTTTTACGGAGGTTTTGCCCAAATCCTTGCCGGTATGTGGGAATTTAAAAAGAACAATACCTTTGGTGCCGTCGCCTTTACATCTTATGGCGCATTTTGGATGGGCTTGGCCACCTTGGTCATTTTAGAGACACTCAAAGTACTCAATTTTGGTGCTTCTGCGCATGCAGCTGTAGGGTTATATCTAGCAGCATTCGCAATCTTCACTTTTTACATGTGGATAGGAACTTTTAGAATTAATAACGCTTTACTCGCGGTATTTACGTTCCTAGAAATAACTTTTATATTATTGGTTCTGGCAGAATTCGGTTTTATATCAAGTGTTCCAGGAGGAATTTTCGGGCTTATTACTGCTGCTTGTGCTTGGTATGCTTCAGCAGCAACTATTCTAAATCCGCTTTATGGAAGAACGGTATTGCCAATCGGGCCGCGCGGAAAAAAAGTTGTTTAAAAATTGACAAGGTAAACGCAATTCGTTTGCGTTAAGTCTGTAGCAAGAGGGATTAGCATCGTTTGAGCTAATCCCTCTTTTGTGTAGTCTGACAACTAACGTGTATGGGCAGTACCTACTTATGAATACACTTCGGTACCGGGAGGAACATCCACGGCACTCGGGAGCGGTGCATCAAACACAGACAAAATCATCGACCAAAATGGAGTGGGCACCACCTACGCCGCGTGGATCCAGTACTTCCTCAATGGCTACCAGAGCATCTTCGGAGGCTCTTTTTTATTGCTGAAAAGGGATAAAAAAACAAAAAGCAGCATATAATATATAAAAAAGCAAATGTATAGCATACTGCTTTACATTTGCTTTTGAGCATGACACAATAAGCGAACAAAGAAAGGAGAGATATTATGGCACAGATTAGCTTGCGGATTGATGATGATGTAAAGAAAAGCGCAGAACAGGCTTGCGCAGATATCGGTCTTTCAATGTCAACCGCAATTACAATTTACCTAAAGAAGCTGGGTAGAGAGAAACGTATACCATTTGAGCTATCGGTTGACCCGTTCTACTCCGAAGAAAACATGGCGAGATTAAGAAAGTCTATCGCACAGATGGAAGCCACAGGCGGAACGGTTCACGAGGCAAATCTTGATGATTAAGTCGTGGACTGATGAAGCATGGGAAGATTTTGAGTATTGGACTAAGTAGGACAAGAAAACGATAAAACGTATCTTGCAGCTCCTAAATGACATTGACCGCAACGGCTATGAAGGCATAGGCAAGCCGGAAAGGTTAAGCGGCGATTTATCGGCGTAAGACAGAACGCTTTGTACGGAATATCCGGAGAGATTACGACCGTTGCGCTCCGGCTGCGCGCGTCCGTGGTCGCGTATCTGATTGGGTGGTATTATCCTAGAGTGTGGGGTGGGCGGATGACAGCATAAAGTTTTCCGCTCAAAGGCATACATCGCGGAGACCTCCCCCGGTCATCCGTCATTTCGTTTTTTTGGAGGATATCGCTCAATGGCAGCTATCAAGGATCTGCGCGAGTTCATCGCGCTGCTCGAGGAGAAGGGGCAGCTCGTTCGCATCACCGAGCCGGTCGATCCGAACCTCGAGATCGGCGAGATCACAGACCGCGTTAGCAAAGCGCACGGACCTGCGCTTCTCTTCGAGAACCCCGTCAACCGTGCGACAGGGGAGCGCTACGCCGCGCCCGTCGCGATAAACCTGATGGGGTCGTACGAGCGCATGGCCTGGGCCATGGGGGTCGACGCAGACACAGGGACATGGAAGGACCTCGATGCGGTAGGTACGCGTCTCATGGACATGCTGCCGCTCGACATGCCCGCGAGCATGAAAGGCAAGCTCGACGTGCTCCTGAACCTCAAGGATCTCGCCGGCGCGGTTGCCAAAGTAGTGAAGAAGGCGCCGTGCCAGGAGGTCGTGCTGCGCGGTGATGACGTCGACCTGACGAAGCTACCGGTGCTTAAGACGTGGCCTGACGACGGTGGCCCGTTCGTCACGCTTCCTCTAGTGGTGACCGACAACCTCAAAGGCAAGTCCAACGTCGGCATGTATCGTTTGCAGATCTTCGATCGGAACACCACCGGCCTCCATATCCATGAACACCACGACGGCGCCAAGAACTTGCGCGAGTGGAAGGCTTCGGGTGTCTCTCGGGTACCGATCTCCGTGGCTATCGGAGCCGATCCGGTCACGATCTTCTCGGCGACGGCTCCGGTGCCTCCCATGATCGACGAGTACCTGTTCTCCGGCATCATCCGCGGCGAGTCGGTCGAGGTCGTCAAGTGCGTCACGAACGATCTGTTGGTGCCGGCGAACGCCGAGATCGTGCTCGAGGGCTGGTGCGATCTGGACGAGACCCGCTGGGAGGGGCCCTTCGGCGACCACACCGGCTACTACTCGCTCGCCGAAGACTTCCCGGTGTTCCACGTCGAGGCTATCACTTCGCGCCGCGATCCGATTTACGCCGCGACGATCGTCGGGCCGCCACCCATGGAGGACGACTACATCGGGAAAGCCACGGAGCGTCTCTTCCTGCCGATCATCAAGGCGATGATGCCCGAGGTGATTGATTACGATATGCCGCTCGAGGGCGTCTTCCACAACTGCGCCATCTTCCAGATTCGGAAGGAGTTCGCAGGTCAGGCGTTCCGTGTCATGAACTTCGCCTGGTCGATGGGGCAGATGATGTTCACGAAGTTCGTGATCGTGGTCGATGAGGACGTCGACTGTCACGACTACAGTCAGGTCGCTTGGCGCTGCTTCAATAACGTGGATCCGAGTCGAGACATCCAGATAAGCAAGGGTCCGCTCGACCGGCTCGATCACTCGAGCAACCACCAGAGCTTCGGTTCCAAGATGGGCATCGACGCCACCAAGCCGCTGCCTGGCGAGGGCTACGAGCGGCAGTGGCCGGATTCGCTCGATATGTCGCCGGAGGTCAAGGCTCGCGTCGACGCCATGTGGGCGGGGCTGGGTCTGTGAGCGACGCGCCCACCGCCGATAAGTCGCCGGGGAAAGTCAGGACCTTTGCCGAGCTGGTGAAATTCGAGCACTCGATCTTCGCGTTGCCTTACGCGTACTTGGGCGCACTCTACGGTGCAGCGAGGGTTGCGGCGAGGTGGCCTTCGCTTGCGGCGTCGCTCTGGATAACCGTCGCGATGGTTGGCGCGCGCAGCTTCGCGTTCGTCGTCAATCGCGCCGTCGACGCCGAGATCGACGCGCGCAATCCGCGCACCGCCGGGCGACCCATCCCATCAGGCACCATCACGCGTTGGGAGCTGTGGTTGTTCTCGGCGGCAGTGCTTGCGACCTATGTGTTCTCGGTGTTCCAGCTCGCGCCGATCACCCACGCGCTGTGGCCGATTCCGCTCGTGCTCTTCGTCGTGTACCCGTATCTCAAGCGGTTCACATGGTTTTGTCACTTCTGGCTGGGAGCCTGCCTGGGTCTCGGCGTTGTGGGCGGGTGGGCCGCAGTAGGAGCACCCCTCGACAATCCGGCGCCTTGGGTTCTCGGCATCGCGGTCGCGATCTGGACCGCGGGCTTCGACATCATCTATGCCACACAGGACTACGAGTGCGACGTGCGCGATGGTCTGCACTCGGTTCCCTCCGACTTCGGCGTTGCGCGCGGTCTCCTTGTGACGAAAGCCTGCCACGCCGCGACGGTCGTGCTGTTCGCTTTGGGCGGTTTCCTGCTCGGCGCTGGATGGCCGTATTACGTGGGTGTCGCCGTAGCAACTGTGTTGCTGGCCTACGAGAACGCGATCATCTCGCCTACTGACATGTCGCGTGTGAATGCGGCGTTCTTCAACGTGAACGGTATGGTGGCTATGGTCATTCTTGCCGGTTCGATTGCTGACCGGTTTATAACATGAGTGGAGGAGAGCACATGGGCGAGTACACCGTCGTCGTGACAGGAGCATCCGGAAGCGTGTACGGGATGCGTCTGATCGAACAGCTCGTGCTGGCCGGTCACAACGTTTCCGTCTGCTTCACAGATGCCGGCCGGGAGGTCACCGCCTTCGAGCTGGGCTTCGAGCTACCCACTGAAGATGCACGGGTCGCGCGTGTGGCGCTTGCGGCGTTCCTCGAACTGCAGGATGCCGATCAGATCAGGGTCGCTTACGCAGGCGATCTCTTCGATCCGATCGCGTCGGGATCACACCGAACCGACGCGATGGTCGTATGCCCCTGCACGATGGGATTCGTAGCGAGTGTGGCACACGGTCTGGCTGCAAATCTACCCGCGCGCGCGGCGGATGTGATGCTCAAGGAGCGACGGCTACTCGTCTTGGTCCCGCGGGAGACGCCGTTGTCCCTCGTGCACTTGCGCAACCTCACAGCCGTCGCCGAGGCGGGTGCGGTCATCGTGCCGGCCATGCCGGCGTTCTACCAGCGTCCCGAGTCAATCGATGACATGGTGGATTTCGTCGTGGGCAAGGTGCTGGATGTCCTCGATGTCGAAAACGAACTGTTCAAGCGATGGAGAAGCTAGAAAGCGACGACTGAGCCACGATAGGGGCAACCGTTGGCGGCACCGCTGAAGATAACCGCTGGAGATGACCGCTGTACACAACCGTTAGCGGCACTGCTGGAGATAACCGCTGGCGGCAACCGTTGGCGGCACTGCTGGAACTAGTGCTATTACGAACTAGTCGGATTAGTCGATATGAGTAGCAAACACCGTTTGCGCGATCCGGCAGATCGTAATCAGGCACCAGGGAAAAGGGGGTGAGTGCATGCAACGAAAGTTGTTGTTTGACTCGTTCACGTGGCTCGTGTGGCTGGCACCGTTCG
>JAENWW010000017.1 GCA_016649875.1 Coriobacteriia bacterium | reverse complement strand
ATTAGGGAGATCATAAACAAACATCGCATAGGCCTTCTCCAAGGCCACGCGAATTTGCTCATCCGTCGGCTCGAAACCCAATCCGTAGGTAATATTGTCATAAATTGAATCATTGAAAAGCATCGGCGTTTGAGTGACATAGCCAACTCCCCGACGTAACGTGCCGATATTGAAATCCTTGAGATCAACCCCATCGAACTCTATCGCACCTGAAGTCACATCGCGCATACGCGGAATCAGTTCGACCAGCGTAGACTTCCCCGCCCCCGAGCGACCGACGAGCGCCGTAAAGGAGCCGGCTTCGACCTGTGCGTTTATGCCCTTGAGCACTTTTTTCCCACGCGATATGAGAACGCCGTCGGCCGAATATACATCGGGATATTCAAAATTGACCGATTTAAATTCGATGCTTTTCTCTAGATGGACGAAATCAGCATCCCCCGATTGCATGACATTGGCATCTTGAGCGGCACTGTACATCTCTTGCACGAGCTTCACTCCTGCAGCATTTGCCGATATCGCCTGAAGGGAGCCATTGAATTCTTTCGTCTTTGCATTGAGTCGCGTGAGCATCACTAGGAGCAAACCGAGTTGAGCCAGAGTCGAGCCCAGAACGGCAATTCCTATATACAAGGTCACAAATACCGAAACCATGAGTATGGGATCGACAACGACCTCGACGGTCGCGCCGACTTTTGCCGCCTTGATAGAAAGCCCCCTCATGGTTTCTGAAACACTGCGAATATTTTCGGCCTCTTCAGCTTTCGTGTGGCGCAACTTGACCAACTGCATTTGCCCCATGCGCTCGACGATTTTTGCCATAAGTCTTTGACTAAGCCGAGCATTTTTCAGAGCATTGGCCGATATCCACTTAAGCACTGCCTTATTCACCAGGGCCACGATAAGTGCAAAAAAGAGGGCACTAAAGGTAAGGGGTACTGAAAGCATCAAAAGAATCGCGATGTAAACCATCATCAGCATGAGGATGCCCAAAAGATTGATCACAGATAGGACAGCGGCGCCCGCAGTAGCCGTCTGTCCCATAACCACGCCGACGAGCTGTCCGACGGGGTGTCGAGAATAAAACTCAGGGTCAGCGTTATAAACTGCATCGACGACCTTCATGCGTAGACGGAGCATAATACGACTCGTCACCACAGAGGAATACCATGTATTGAAATAAAACATCACATTTCGCAACAATATGGGAATAAACGCCATTATAAGCAAGACTACCAAAGAAGGCTTTATGCAAACCTCGTTCAACAAGTGAGCAAACGCCTTCCAATAGGCATTTGAACTGTTTTCAAGCGCAGTTTGACCGCCCTCGGCATACTTGAGTATCGGCAGCAAAAGCGATATGCCGATACCTTCGAGCGCAGCAAATACAACCGCGAAGCCGACAAGACCTGCTATTTCAGATTTTTTCATTTCCACAAACTTGAAAAGTCGGGAAATCGCATTTATTCGTAGATATTCTTTAAGGAATTCGATTAGTTTTTTTCACAATGTACTTTTATCTGGAAATACTGGAATAAACACACTAAATATCGAGTTAATTCTAACATATAGCTACTTTGACCAAATATAAACTGACCAGTGTATCAATGCAGAAAGACAACTATTGAAGTGGTTTTTTGAGTTTCAGCTTTCTGAGAAGAGTAACAACGGCTCTTTTGAACCATAATACTGAGCTGATCATCGGCTTATCGGCTTTTTTTCGATAATCTTTATACCATTTAAGAACATCTACCAGCGATGCACCTCGGCCTTTCCTCGCCCTGTCTCTTTGTGTCAGTGGCCCTTGAAAACGAAGCAATCTCTCGGTAACTACTTTGGCATCCATATAGTAGGCCGCGTGCTCACGGCCTCGCTCACCGATTACGTGCCTTTGTTCATCGGATAGATTAAGCGCGTTCACCACCATCGCGGCAAACTCCTCCGTACTTTTTGCCAAGAAACAGTCTTCTCCACTTTCGAACATCTCGCTGAGATCGCCGACATCGGAAGCAATCACAAGGCCACCAGCCGCAAAATATTCAGCAATCTTATGGGGGGCCATATGACCTGCCCGATTTTCTTCAGAAACCGGTGCTAGTAATAGACGCCCACTCGCCAAAATTTCAGGTATTTTTGCAGGTGGAACGCTGGGCTTCAAAATGACACTTCCCTGAAGCCCCATACATCTAATCTTATCCGACAAAGTAGCGACATCACCTGCTAGGGCATCGCCGTACGCCTCAACTACGATATCGGGTTTCTTTCGCTTGGCAATATCGATTACTCTCAACAACTCCGCAATGTATCGTGACCCGAGATTCCCCGTAAACACGCCATCGACAACATAGGAGCTTTTATGGACTAATTCAAAATTCCTGCAGTCAACGACTGAGTAATTCATAAATATTCTGTCGCTCGGATATCCATAATTCGTCCAATATTTTTGCAGATAGTGAGAAGTCGCCCATAAAAAATCAGTCTTTGTTCTCACCAAATCGATATAGTGTTCCCTAGTCAAAGGGTTGATCTGATTATCCGTCAACGCCTCGGTTGCAAAAGCCCCCAACGACCAGCCGATAAGTCCCGCGACATTTGAAGCGACACCCATAGTTGCGTCCGACCTCGAATAGCATAAGATTAGACCGTTCTCATTGCTTTGCCCCTTCATTGTTTGCAGCTTTTTATAAAGCAGCAGTTCGGCAAACCAACTCTGTTTGCTCACCGAATAATCCGCGGAAACTGCAATCCCCAATCGTTTCGCCGATGTCACATCCAGCAATTTGGGACCGGGGACATTATCGAACAAAGACGTCACCTCTAGGCCCGGCATACTGTCTCCGATGCATACTGCAGGTTTGCCCATCACGATGACTTTGACTCTGTGCCCATTTTCAATCAGCCCCGAGGCGACATTTGAGATAAAGCTCGTGGACGCCAAGGTCATAGGAACGCCAAAGGCCTCAGCTATTATCACTATGTTCAAAATTAAACCACCGTAACTTTTCGCAACATTTTCTGTTTAGCAATGAGCGTTCGAGAGATACCATTCATAGGTACGTTTTATTCCCTCTTCGAAATCGACGATCGGTTCATAGCCGATAAGTTCTTTCGCTTTCTCAATCGCAGCCATCGAGTATTTGACATCACCGGCGCGGTTCGGAGCGAATTCCACCGGCAAATCGACATCTGCCGCCTTGTTAATCGCATCAATCAGATCGAGCAATGAAAATTTTCCTCCGCAGGCGACATTGATAACATCGCCCTTGAGCTCAGGAGCTTTCAACGCAAGCAAATTGCCACGCACCACATTGTCGATGTAAGTAAAATCGCGCGCTTGGCTTCCGTCACCGTTGACCGTGTATTTCGCATCGGTGGCAGCCGCGGTCATGAATTTTGCAATAACCCCCGAGTACTGCGACGTGGGGTCTTGCCGTGGCCCAAATACGTTGAAATAACGAATCGCAAGCGTCTCCATGCCATAGAGATCGGCAAATACTTTGAGGTAAAGTTCACCGGTCAACTTCGTAACTGCATAGGGAGACATCGGTTTTGGCATCATACCTTCGTGCTTCGGCAGCTCGACGGTGTTTCCATATACCGACGATGAACTTGCCTGAATGATACGACGCACACCGGCTTTATGCGCAGAAGAAAGCAACTTGAGCGTTCCCCCGACATTAACATCGTTGGTTGTCACCGGAGCCTTAATCGAACGAGGAACGCTCGGAAGTGCCGCTTCATGCAGAATCATATCAATTCCGGCAACGGCATCCTCTACGATTTCTTGATCTCGAATGTCGCCTTCTACAAGTTCGATATCTTTTAAACAGTGTGCGATATTCTCACGACGTCCGGTCGAGAAGTTGTCGAGGACACGAACTTCATAGCCTTCTTTCAGCAGCCCGTCGACAAGATTCGAGCCGATAAACCCCGCCCCACCGGTAACAAGAACTTTTGTCATATGTATCTCTTTTCACTTTGGCTTACCGTTATATGAAATTCTCAATTCCGTTCGAATTAAACTTTATCACTTACGCGCGGCTATCATTCTAAAGGAGCTTTCTTTTTAAGATGGAAGGCGCGCAATACCTTTACTATGAGGCGTTTTGCAACCATCGTGACCTTGTGCACTGGTCCGTCCTGAACCATGGGGGGACGCAGCTCTTCCGGTTTGAGGCCGCATTCAATTCCGATATCATATTGTGTTTGTGCGCGCTGATAATCGTCGTTTAACTCCAACAGCGAAATGACCGCCTGAAAAGATCCGCCGATACCCGCCTTTATTCGATTGCGCACATAGTTCGGGTTTGCATCCAGCAACCTTGCATACTGTTCATAATACGACATGGCGTTGGTGCCTTTTTCATAACTGAGTGAAACCCTGTCCTCATTTTCGGTGTGATATATATAAAGAGTTTCATTGAGAAAATACCGCGTGAGTCTTGGAATAACTCTGATTTGCCACTCGCTCTCAAAAGTATTCAGACCTTCGACAAAACGATCGGCCCCAAGTCCTTCTCTAGAAATCATATACCAGGACTCATTGGTCTGTTGTTTGCCACTTGGCATAAACCCGAGTTCCATACGCCCGCTCTCAGCATCACCGCAGGCATTCTGTCCCGTCTTAAAATCACACATATGACACTGAATCCAATCCGCTTCCGGGTCGATAACAGTCGCAATGTTTATTAAAGTTTCCACCGCTGACGGAAGCAACTCATCATCGCTACTGAGAAAACAGAGCCATTCTCCCGAAGCATTATTAAAGCAAGTGTTTCGTGCACTTGTAATGCCTTTATTTGTTTGATGCCGCACAATCTTAATACGCGAATCGTTATATTCGCTGAGGATATCGAGCGTATCATCCTCTGAGCCATCGTCAGTAATGAGAATTTCGATATTCCGATACGTTTGAGCGAGTGCGCTATCCACCGCACGCCGTATGGTATGCGCACGGTTATAGGTCGGAATCATAACACTGACGAGTGGCTTGCCGGTTTGGTCGATTGCCATAAAAATCCCCCTGCTAAAACTTGAAATAAACGAAGTTGGCCGCGTTATACGTTCCGCCGTAATGCCCGAAAATCAGCACCACCAGTATAAGCCCGTAATATACGGTCCAGCGAAACAACAGGCGCTTGGTGAAAAGCCATGCTGTTATATTGACGCTTCGCTCCGTTTTCAGATAGTCGATAACCCAGACGAGCACGCTTGAAATGAGTGCGACCACGAGTTCGCTATAGCCGAGCCCTTGTGAAATCATCGATCCATTGGTAAATATCCATACCGTCGGCATGAACATGCGTGGCAAAATATAGAGCGCATCGGCAATCGAGTTCGCCCTGAAGAATACCCACGCAACGGTAATCAGCACAAAGGTCAGCACCGTCTGGAAAAGCTTGTGCGCAAACGAATCCCGATTCACATGAAGCGTCTTCACCGTCCAATCGTTAAACGGCTTGAGCCAACCACCCAAAATCTGATATGAGCCGTTGAGTAACCCCCATACGATATAGTGCATTCCCACCCCGTGCCAGAATCCCGATACGAAAAATACCGCCATGAGGTTGAGATACTTGCGCGCTTTGCCTTTGCGGTTCCCGCCGAGAGGAATGTAGATATAAGTTTTGAGCCAATCCATGAGCGTCATGTGCCAACGGCGCCAAAAGTCGGCGACACTGCGCGCAAAATAGGGCGCACGAAAGTTGAGTGGCAGCTCCACGCCGAAGAGCCGAGCCGAGCCCCGCACGATATCGGTATAGCCGGAAAAATCCGTGTACAGCTGAATGGCGAAAAAGACCGCCGCCACGAAAAACATCAAGCCGTTGACTCGACCCGAGTATGCATGGGGATGGTCGAACACTGTGTTCACAAACACGGCGAGGCGATCGGCGATCATCAATTTTTTGAAAAATCCCCACCCTATGAGCAAGAGGCTCGAACGCATGTTGTCGTAATCGAACGTGTACTTTTTAGAGAGTTGCGGAATCAAAGTCTGTACCCGGGAAATCGGGCCCATGGCGACAATCGGAAAGAATATGACCGAGGTTGCGAAATAGAGCGGATTCCTCACCGCGGGGGTGCGTTCTTTGTATACGTCGACGACATAGGCGACGACCTGAAATGTCCAAAAAGAAATGCCGAGGGGCATGACGAGTTTGAGCACAGGCAAGGTCGCCCCTGCACCGGCGACGCTCAAGAGTTTGTTCGCAACCTGCGCGAAGAATCCGATGTACTTGAACCACAGAAGCGCCGAAACGCTCGTTAAAACGCCAAACCAGAGGACCGAGCGCTTTACAAGCAGTTGCTTACGGGGATTTTCAATACCGGAGGTTGCCGAGAGCCCCAGCCCGCACACATAGGCGAGAACGGTGACCGACAAAAGCACCCAAAACCATGCGGGAGAGAAAAGAAGATAGAAAAACGAACTGAGGCAGAGAAGCCAAAGACTGCGTGTTTTGGGCCCGGGAAGGGTGAAATAAATCAGTACCGCAAGGGTGAGAAACGATAGGTAGGTCGCACTCGTGAAAGACATTGTTCCCGTCAAGGAGTGTAAAAATTCCATGCTTCTCCTACCTGGAATGCGAAATTCGTACTATGAGATAGATGCACCATCTCGAACGAAGCGATTACAGGATTATTCTATGGGATCGAGCCTTACGGCATTTTTCTGAGTCTTTACTATTTTATATAACTGTTTGTCCTTTATCTCAGAATTCAACTTGAAAATACCCCGATACTTCAAAATGAACTGCTGATCGACGTGTCGCAAATACAGATAGGTATAATCGCCGTCTACAAGTGCACCGATCAATGCTTGCGGCGTCCAGTCTTTCGTCCACACGTCTCCACTGAAATACGGTTTGCCAAGGCTGTACCCTGAATAGTTACATTTTTCCGGCAAGATGAGGTATTGGATGATATATTCAGCACGCCCATTATCCCTCTGAGAGATAATGAAAACCTTTGTACCTCGTGTCGTATGTTTCCGTATCAATTCCGCATCCTTCGCATAAGGCGCAGAAGATGAGTGGTATTTGATCTGAGGTACAAAATTCGCGTTGACTTTTTGGAAGAGCAGAAGCGCACATATTATAGGAACCGCCAAAACAAGGACAGGCACCAGGGAAGATTTCTCTTTCATTTCCTCCCTCGATCCCTCTGTAAATATATAGAGCATTACCGCCAGTATGACCATCGCTAACAGGTACGTGCCCATATAACGGTCGTATGATGCCAGCGTCGGCCCCTCGTAGTCGCCGAAACAAAACACATAGGTCAACAGCATGACGAAGGCGTAACCGGCGGCACCGAGCAACAACATGATGGTCAATCCCATAACCTGGAATTTTATGAATATTTTTTTCCCAAATACACCGATGAGGATGAAAACGACCGCACCCATAAGCACGAATTGCCAATAGGCAAGCGTTATCGACCAGGAAACACGTGGCACCGGTATTGTGAACATTGTTTGTGTGAGGACGGCATGCATGAAATTTACAGAAGCCACATGCTGATACGCAAGACCGCTCGTGCCGTCCATGATCCCTTGCAGTTTAGTAAGACTTATCGCGGAAACATCGAACTGTCGCGGGAGATGGAGGGGTGCTATGTGAGCATTCCATGATACGAGAAAAGCACTTGGAACGATGATGAGGAAAATCATCGGAAACAGAACGGACAAAAGTTTAATCTTGCGTAGGCTGCCTAAGGACCAAGAAGAAATCTTCTCCTTGTTGATGATTATCGTATTGACGATGAAAGCGCCGAAAACCAACAGACAAAAGGCAATACCTATCTGCTTTACCAGAAGCATGAACGATAGAGCTATCGAAATGCTTACATATTTGAAGAGGGAATTTCGTCTTTCGATGACTACGAGCGATAAGCAATACGCCAGCAAAAAACCCATGATGCAGTCGACATAAATACTTTGATAAAAATATTGTCTTCCCAATGGGGTGAAAACCGGAATCACCACAGCCACAAACATAAGTAAGACAAGTTTAAGATAGAACTTCCAGCTCTTCTTCCATGTGAACTTGGAAAACATGGGCAGGAACAGCGAAAGGGAAAGCGTCTGCAAGCTTCTGTAAAGATAAGCTTCCTTATAACCCCCCGCCAGTCGACACCATATCAATTGAAATATTCCGATGATGGGAGGGTAATCTTTATGTCCCGAAATCTGGGATGCCGCTACACTGTAGAAATCGTGCAGGCGCAACATTTCCTTGACCGACGCCGCCCAATGGGAAAACTCATCCCACATCGTCAGCCCTCTATTCAGATTCAATATATATATAAACACATAGATGACGAGGAATATACAGAATCCCGGAGTCAGAAAATTGCCGACGAGCTGGGAAAGATCTTTCCTCTTGATGACCAAAATCACCACGAGGATCGGAAATGAAACCGCCACCGCTAAAGACAGATAGTATCCGAGAAATAAATTGCCGAATAGACCGAAGAGGTAGACGAAAAGCGCAGACGACATCAACGCCAAAGGCACGACCTGCTCGAAACGTTTTTTACTTACAAGTATGATCACACCTGAAAGACATAGCGTGTAAAGCAGCGGAGCTATGAAGCTCATCGCATTCCCCCCAATGGAAACCTTCCGGCACATGCAGTGTTCGCGTCAACTTGATTTTCTCAGACCGGAACCCTACTCGGAATCCCTTGGCGCGCTCACAAGACCGTATTTTACCTTAATACGCGCAAGTTTTCTCGTCCATGGGCCGAAGAGCGGAATAAGGAACAGCACCGTCGAAGTCGCATGTATCAATGAAAACGGCAGCCCCGCACCGTAACCGAGCAATACGGCACGCATCGTCAAAGGGTTTATGAATCCCACTATATACCATGAGTCGAGAATGAATCCATAGAAAATTGCGGCAACGAAACCGTACACGTACACGAAATTTTTCCGCTCGAAAAACCCCCGTTCATATAAAACGCCGGCGAGATACCCTATCAGACCCCATGCATACATCTGCCAGGGCGTCCACGGCCCTTGGCCGAAAAACATGTTCGAGGCAAGCGCCGACAAAGCCCCCACGAGAAATCCGCTTTCTTTCCCGAAAGTCACCGCCGCCACGATGACGATGGCCGTCACCGGTTTGAAGTCGGGAAACGGCGCGAAAATGATGCGGCCGACTGCCGCCATCGCCGCCAAAACGACAATCGGCATGATATCGCGCGGTTTGGGGTGCGATTTCTCGAAGCGAAAGAAGAACGGCACGAGCGCCGCCGTGACGGTCAAAAGTGTCAGCAACGCGGTGTTCTCGACATTGAATGCCGCACAACCGACGAGAACCACCGGAACAGCGACCAGCAGCACCGGTTCGAGAACGGCGAGCACTTTCGTTTCCGCGGCGCTACTCATGGCGCCCCTCGCGCAGAAAGTCAGAAACATCGGTCAGCGTGCTGCACCCCTCCATCAAGTCCCGCGTCACACGGTTGACGCCCGTGGTGTAGAACAAATTGTCATTGAAAAAGGTACGACCGGCTGCGTTTGCGGCTATTTCACCGTTGAAAAGCATCGAACAGCTATCGGCGATCTCAGCGCAGAAATCGAGGTCGTGCGAAACGACGAGGATGGCCCGACACTCTTCACGCTGTTCTCTCAATATATCCATGAGCTCGTGCTTGGCGAACGCGTCGACGCCTTTCGTGGGCTCGTCGAGCAGCAAAATGTCGGGAGAGAGCAACAGGACTTTAGCGAGCGCCGCTTTCTGCATCTCCCCTCCGCTCAAATCATACGGGTGCCTGTCGCGCAACTCCGTCAAACCGAGACGTGCAAGCATTTCATCAACATCGTCTCGGGTATAGCCGAATTTTTCGCAATCCTCAGTGAGATCTTGCAAGAGCGTATCGCGCAAAAAGAGTGTCTTGGGGTCTTGTGCGAGCAGCGCTATGCGCTTCCCCTTCGCACACTTGACGGTCCCTCGTTCCAGACGGCGGACTGCAGATAAAGCATACAGCATCGTCGACTTTCCGCTCCCGTTTCCACCGACGACGGCATGGATTTTTCGAGGATACAGTTCGACGGAGGCTCCGCGCAACACAAAATCGAGATTGCGTCCGTAACGAAACCACAGGTTCTTCGCCGTGAGGATCGGCTCTTCATGCGAGGCGATTGCCGGTGGCGCTACAACGAAACTCTCGTGCCGGATACCGGCCCGAATCGACTCGGGCACATTCTCGACAAGCCAAGCGCGACCGGCGCGAACATCGAGGGGGTAATCGGGCTCGATAGCCGCGGCACTCGCTGCCGAGCCCAAGTCATGTGCATCGGCATCACGCGCATCGGCCGTTACCGCATGCGCGACCTGCGCCGGTGCGGGAAGCGCCGATGCAAAAGAATCGCCCGATGAGTACAGCTCGGATGCGAAGTCGTGCGGAGTCCCGACAAACGAAAGCTTGCCGCCCTCGATGAACACCACTTCGTCGGCAATGGGCAGCACATCTTCGAGCCGATGCTCCGACAAAATGACCGTGGTACCGAGCTCACGATTCACGCGCTCCAGTGCCTGCAAGAATTCCTTGGCGGCTATGGGATCGAGCTGCGATGTCGGTTCGTCGAGCACCAGAATGTAAGGCTGCATGACCATGACGGCGGCAAGATTGAGAATTTGCTTCTGCCCGCCGGACAGCTCGCTCGTCCGCTTTTCAAACCATTCTCCAATACCGAAAAAATGAGCGGTCTCGGCCACGCGACGCTGCATGATATCGGTCGGCACTCCCAAGTTCTCCAAGCCGAAAGCGAGCTCATGCCAGACGGTGTCCATGACCGATTGATTCTCGGGATCCTGCATGACGAATCCCACCTGTGCCGCCGATTGACGCGGGTCGGATGCACCCATCGGATGTCCGAGCACGAAAACTTCGCCTCGGCGCGTGCCGACGGGTGCGATTTCGTGTTTGATGCAACGCAGGAGCGTGGTCTTACCGCTGCCCGTCGGACCGCAGAGAACGACAAACGCGCCCCTCCCGATTGAAAGGTCGATGTTTTCGAGAGTCGACTGCCGAGCCTGCGGATACCGGAATGAGAAATCTACGAACGAAACCGCTTCCATAGCAACGTTTCCCTCCCCTCGAGGTAGAACGGGAAAAAGAGGAGGAACGCATATACGCCGTACCCCCACCAGAAAATTTTGAGCGTGGGCATGGTCGGGTAGAACATGAACTGTTTCGCGGCAACGTAGAGCACCAAGCCGCACACAACCGACAACATGACGAGGACCACCGTCAATACGGCATCGCGAATCTCAAACCGGTTCCTTTTATAAGCGCTTCTCTGCGTCACGCCGAAACCGCGCGCCCGCATGGAGTCGGCTGTTTCAATGGAGGATTCCATGCTCCAGCCCATGAGAATCGAGGCCATGAGAATGCTTTTGTCGCGGCGTTGCGAAACGGTGGCTTTTTCCTTGCCGTAGAGCGCGTTCAACGAGTCGGTGATTCTTCGCGATCGCTCGATGAGACCGGGTACGAATCGAAAAATCATCGAGATAACGAGTGAAACGGTGGGCAGAACTTTTGCGAAAAGATAGAGGAATTTATCGCTCGTCATGACCTCTTGGTAGCACGAAAACCACAGTATGACCGAAGCGAGCATTCCGCCCGCGCACAACCCGTAGGCGAGTGCCTCCCACGTGATGGGGCGGCTGCCGATGTGGAACAGAACCGTGAGGCCCGCGGTGTTGAAGAGCGCATTGGCTCCAGCGATGATGATGAATGCGAAAAGACAGATTTTCAGTGTGCCCAGATATCCGCGCATTCCGCGCAAGTAGATGGCATAAAAACTCGCGGCCAGGAACGAAAGCGCCGTGAATATCGGATGTAACGTGACCATGGAAAAGACGATTGCCACCACGAAATAGCAAAAAATCACTGCAGGATGATACGTGGCGAACGCATTGTGGCGGGCACTCCGCGCAAAATCTTTTCCGATGACTGCCGACTCCATGCTCCTATAGGTCCTTTCCCGCATCACAGGAATAACGCCATTTGATTGTGTCGCCGTCGGATACGGTGTAGCTGCTGCATCCTTTGCTCGGATACACACCGTTGACTTCGTATTGCCACCCGGCACTACTGTAACCACCGGCCTTTTCGGCCAACCCGCCGATGGACTTCACATAGACCCCCATGTACGACGAATCCGCGTCCACGACCGCGCTTGATGCCATGAGTACATCATAAACAGTCGAGTCGCTCGGCACGGAGATTTCGGTGCTCAACATGCTGCCCGACTTGGTAAGATCGAGCGCCACTTGGATATTCTTGGCGACGGCCGTCTTGCAATCTATGGAAAGCGTTACCTTAATGGTCGATTTCTGCGTATCGCTTTTTGATGAGGCGGAACCCGATGAACTCGAACTTTTGGTCGAGTTGCTGCTTGTCGACGAAGTCGGAGATGATTTCTTCTTCGAACTTTCCGTGGAGGTACTTTTCGACGGCTGCTTTTGCGATGAAGTTTGTTCGCCACCGACGCTCGCGGCAGTCGACTTCTCGGCCGCCGAGTTGTCAGTTGTGCTCGAAGCATCCGCCGAGGCGAGCGCGGAAAGGCCGCCCCGGCTCGCCTCGGTTGTCTGGAATAAAGCCGACTTGGCAAGACTGAAACCGTCGGCCTTCAAATGCCGATAGCCCAATCCCGCGCCGGCTAGAATGATTGCCGCAACGCACACCAGCGTGATGAGAATTTTCTTCTTTCGCATCCCGTCTTTTTTAATGGAACTATCAGTCTTTACCGTCTCGTTCATTTGACCGTTATCGCCCTTGCGCTGCTGTAGGTGCCGTAGTATTTTTGACCGTCTATCGTCTTATAAGCATGCACCGCGAAATAATACTTCCGCTGGCGCGAGAGATTGCTTATCGTCATGTAAGTCTTGGTCGTATACAGATGGTGCCACGTTCTACTTCCGCTTCGGCGATATGCGATTTTGTATCCGCTGACTGGGCCTGTGGAAGCTTTCCAGCTCATGTACACCTTTGCTCTACCCGCCTTGAGCGTGGTCGCGGCAGTCGGCTTCTCGGTCGCCGAGTTGCCAGTTGTGCTCGAAGCATCCGCCGAGGCGAGCGCGGGAAGGCCGTCCCGACTCGGCTCGGTTGTCTGGAAAAAAGCCGCCTTGGTAGGACTGGAACCGTCGGCCTTCAAATGCCGATAGCCCAATCCCGCACCGGCTAGAATGATTGCCGCAACGCACACCAGCGTGATGAGAATTTTCTTCTTCCGCATCCCGTCTTTTTTAACGGAACTATCAGTCTTTACCGTCTCGTTCATTTGACCGTTATCTCCCTTGCGCTGTTGTAGGTGCCGTAGTATTTTTGACCGTCTATCGTCTTGTAAGTTTTGGTCATGTACACCTTTGCCCTACCCCTCCTTGAGGGTGGGCGCGGCAAGCTTTCTCGGGATGATCTTGAAGGTAAGTTTCACCGTACCTTTATAATGGATTATCCCCGTGACGGTGACGGTCGCCTTACCGGTATTTTTATTACTCGCATACGCCAGCGTGTAATCGGTATCTTTTTTCAATGTGGTATCGCCGTTACGAACAGTGACCTTCGGGGCGATAACACTTCCGGTATAGATGTACTTCGATGCCGATATCGTAGCCATGGAAATCGAAAGCGGCGGCGGCGTTTTGTTCCTGTTGCCGACAGCGAAAAGATATCCCGAGTCGTTGACGTAATACAACGTTCCGTCGGTTCCCGCGATAGGGCTGAACTCACAATAGTTCTGCATATCCTTTGCAGGCGTGTAGAGGACCTGAGCCGCCGACGAGGATTCGCCGAGCCTGCTCACATAGAGCGCACCGGGCGTTATGTTCGAAGTGTAGTACACAAACCTATCGTTGCCATATGCGTCCGTCACCAAAGGTGCCGATTGGATATTTCCCGGCGCCGCAAAACTCTGCTCCACTTGCATGGTTTCAGAATCCACGACCGACAGCACACCGGAGCCTTTATCGGCGAGGCCGGCAGCATAGATTTTGCCGTTGCTGATCGTCGGGGCACCGGTACTGGTTTTGCAGAAGTTCACACTTTGTGACGCTCCGAACGAACCGTCCGTATTGACGGCCACTTTGTACAGATTACCGTCATGAGTAGTGAAATATATCGAAGAATCCGTGGGGCTTTTGATGATGGTCGAACGAACCGGGCTGCCGACGGACATCGTATCGACCTGGGCACCGCTTGCAGCATCGACCGAAGTCAAAATACCATCATCACCGGCATAAATGGCTGCGCCATGCGTTACAACCGCACCGGCCCAATAATAACCGGCATTATCGTTCTTCTTTTCCCAAACGACTT
The DNA here is from genome assembly GCA_016649875.1 of Coriobacteriia bacterium. Lineage (NCBI taxonomy): Bacteria > Bacillati > Actinomycetota > Coriobacteriia > Coriobacteriia bacterium. The sequence continues at coordinate 9,331 of JAENWW010000017.1, read as the reverse complement.
TGCCCGTAGAGACCTCCAGGCATTTGAAGTATCCGTTTGCAGACGGAACGGCCCATCCCGTGTCGGCCATACCGACGTACACATACCCGCCGACCGCGTTCAGCGTACAAGTAAGTTGCTGACCGGGAATCGGCAGAGTTACCCATGCTCTTTTCAGCGTATCCGCATACACCGCCTCGACGACACCGTCGCTCGTGGGAACGATGATCAGGCCGTCCGCATACACCGGCCGCGACATGTAACCGATCGGATTGTCCAAGGTTCCCTCTGCGACCTTCGCCCCTTTGGAGTCCAAAAGCAGCACTTTGTTCCCTGAGACGATTGCAATGTTCCCGTTGACGATTATCGGCTGCGAGGAAGACGGAGATGCCCAGGCATCAACCGGCTTGTAGTCGTTTTCCGTTTTGACCAATCCTGTTATGTCGGTCTGCCACAGCAGTGCGGCATCGCTTGCCACGCGAGGTGTCAGCGCATGGATCAGACCGTTGTTGTCGGCACTTCCGCGCCAGTTCGGCCACGAAGACGATGCTCCGTCCGCCGTTGAATAAGCAGGCGCAACCAGTACGACAAGCAACGCGAGCATGCACAGTGCATACCCCCGCAACGTTTTTCTTTGTGGCGTCGAAGACGTCATCTTTCCATTCATAGTTTGTTCTTCCTTTCATGATCCATGCCGGTGGCTCTTTACGGTCGCATGGCCCGATGAGAAGTTCACCTGCGCGCATGAAAAACGACAAAAAAGACTGTGACATGATTCGTCACAGCCCGTATTTGCTGAAGTTTTTCTTTTTGCGCATGCAATTTTCTCACGTTACAATGCTACAAATTAATACTTTTGAGCAGGTCTTCTGGCTTACGTATCGAAGGAATCACATCGATCGTGATTCCTTGCGTCCCGGTTCAACCTTCCCGATTTCTCAGTGGCTGACATGATGTCTTCGAACCGAGCCTCAACGCTTACAGCGGCGGCACCGCGCGAGATTTGCACTCGCTTATCTCTTGGCCACTTCCAAGCCCGGTTGCCCGACTCTTCGGTGGAACTCAAACTATGTATTCGATTAATTTCATAATAGCATAGGCGGATACGCGAGCTATGAGGAATATGACGATTGACCGATCACCGGCCCGATTTTTAAAAAACCGATTAGTCGCCGTCTTGAATGAGTCTCCCGATGATTTGCCCCATCCTCGTGGAGACGACAGTAGCCCCGGCGACATTGGTATGTGTTTGGTCGGCGAAATGTTTATCGTATTTTATCTCGCCCGATGCGACGAGATCGTTGAAATCGACATACGTTATGTTCGAATAGGTTTTCGAGAGTTCGTTGCGCACGGCGTCGATATAAGTCGTTTGGCCTTCCATGGCGTTCGGGGTCCAAAACAATATGAGGTGCGCGTCGTTCTTTTTACAAAGAGCCGCGATTTTTTTAAGCCACGGATAGTTGCGGTTCCATGCCGCGGTGTCGATTTTATCCACTTTCGTGGCAAGCGGCTGCACCGTCTGCGTATTTTTAACCATCGAATAACCGCGCAACGGCGCATCCGTGTTGTTTTTCGTGGTCCAAATTTCATTCCCGTATGAATCGGCGCCTTTTCGCAAAATTGAAAAATCGCTCGCCTTGAGCTCTTCCCACCTGGAGTGATAGGTGACTATCGGAAAAGCGATCGCCTCGCGCATGGAGGCGTTCGTCGCATCCATCAAGGCGCGGATGCGATTCAACGACCACGGCATATAGTGAAAGTTCGCCATGGCGTTGTTATCGGCCATGCGCTGCTCGCCGATGATACGGTATGATTCGACCGCGACTATTTTCGGCGATTGGGTGCGAAACGCTTCTTTCAATGTGTAATAGGTCAAAGCCATCGACTGGCCGGAACCTGAAAGATTGTACGAGCGGATATCACGCTGGGATGTTTTGTCGATAATTGCAGGATTTATTGCAGAATAGACATGCGAAGTGCCAGCGAAAATCACATCGATCGTGCCCTTGGGCTCGCTCAGATAACCGACCCAACTTTGGCGAGAAAGCGCGGGCGGCTTCATTATCGCCGAGGCCAAACCGATCATCACCGCCAACACGGCCAGAAATACGCCGGCTTTTATTACTTTGCGCACAGTCCTCTTACTCTCCAAGCCACGTCGAAACAGCAGCACGCAATTCTTTCGCGTATCGTTCGTCTTTCAAGGCGAGACGAACATTTGCCTCCAGCCAAGAAAGTACGTTGCCCGTATCATAAATCGTACCGGGCTTGATGACGACGGCGTGCATCGGCTCGACTTTCGCAAGTTCGACGAGCGCATCGGTCAACTGGATTTCGTTTCCTCTGCCACGCGGCGTTTTTTTCAAAATATCCATCACGCGCGGAGTGAGCAGATAACGCCCGGTAATCGCCAAATTCGAGGGGGCATCGTTCATCGGCGGTTTCTCGACCAAAGAATTCACACTCCACACCGGACAATCGACGTTTTCGAAATCACTGAAGGGCAACGGCTCTCCGGCAATGACACCGTAACGAGACACCAAATCGTCAGGTACCTCTTCGACGGCTATCACGCTTCCGCCGGTCACGTCGTGCACCGCTTTGAGAAGCGGCAACACATTGTTTTCCGGAGTGATGACATCGCCGAGCAGCACATAAAACGGCTCACCGTTTATAAACGGCGCGCCGCAAGAAACCGCGTGTCCGAGACCCATGGGCGACTTTTGACGAACGTAAAAAATATCCGCCAGAAGGGGAATCTGCTCGATGATTCTCAGACCCGCCAAGTTGCCGGAGTTTTCCAACGCGGTTTCAAGTTCGGCGGAGCGATCGAAGTGATCTTCGAGCGCACGTTTTCCGCGGCCGGTAACGAAAAGCACCTGCTCGACACCGGCTAAGGAGGCTTCCTCGACGGCGTACTGCGCTATCGGTTTATCGAGAACGGGGAGCATCTCTTTCGGCTGCGCTTTGGTAACCGGCAAAAATCGTGTGCCGAGGCCGGCTGCCGGAATAATGGCTTTCATCGGTGTCAGAGCTCCTTCATGACGTCTGTCGCAGCTGCGACGAAACGATCAATTTCCTCGTCGCTGAGTGCGACTGAGGCAAAACATGCTTCGAACTGGCTCGGTGCAAGCCAGAAACCGCGGTCCAACATTCCACGGAAATATTTCGCGTAGCGCTTTGTATCGCTTGTGGAGGCACTCGCCCAGTCCGTGACTTTTCTGTCAGTGAAGAACGTGCAGGTCATCGAGCCGATCTGTGTGCCATACACCGGAATGCCGGCTGCAGCGGCTGCCTCCGCGATGCCTGTCGACATACGCTTGCCCTTGCGCGCAAGGTCCTCGTAAACGCCGGGCTGACGCAAACGCTTGACGGTGGCGATGCCGGCGGCCATGGCGATGGGGTTGCCCGAAAGTGTGCCGGCCTGATAGACGGGACCGTTGGGAGCGAGTTGCTCCATGATTTCCCTTCGCCCGCCGAAAGCACCCACGGGGAATCCGCCGCCGATAATCTTGCCTAACGTTGTCAGGTCGGGAGTGACGCCGAAGAGTTCTTGTGCGCCGCCCAATGAAAGACGGAATCCGGTGATGACCTCATCGAAAACGAGAAGCGCACCGAACTCATCGCACAAGGAGCGCAGCCCCTCCAAGAAGCCCGGCTCAGGCAAAACGACACCCATGTTACCGGCAACCGCTTCGACGATGACACACGCGACCTGCTCGGAGTTTTCTTCGAATGCCTCGCGAACCGCGACGAGATCGTTGTAAGGCACGACGACGGTGTCTTTGGCCGCCCCTTCGGTTACGCCCGGTGTACTCGGGATGCCGAGCGTCAACAGACCGGAGCCCGCTGCCACGAGAAGCGCATCGCTGTGCCCGTGATAGTTTCCGTCGAACTTTATGAACTTGTCGCGTCCGGTGTAACCGCGCGCAAGACGAATCGCGCTCATGACCGCCTCGGTACCCGACGACACGAAACGAACCTCTTCGATGGAAGGAACGGCGTCGACGACCGCTTGGGCCGCCTCGATTTCGAGCAGAGTCGGGGCTCCGTAGCTCGTACCCTTTTCAAGTTGCTCACGCACGACGGCAAGCACTTCCTCCGGCCCGTGCCCGAGAATCATCGGACCCCACGACTGGACGAAGTCGATATATTCGCGTCCATCGATATCATAGATTTTCGAACCCTTTGCATGGTCGACAAAACGCGGTTCGATGCCGACACTTTTATAGGCGCGTACCGGCGAGTTCACGCCACCGGGAATGATTTTGTTGGCAGCAGCGAACGCTTCATGGGAGTTTGTCATGTGAAAAGCACACCTTTCGAATTTGTGTACGATAGTACGATAGTACCATTATATTTTGTCCGAACTTTCAGCGACCGAAATCGTCATCGAATCTCTCAATGTCGTCTTCACCGAGATAGTCACCCGTCGCGACCTCGACAAGTCGCAACAGAACGCTTCCGCGGTTCTCGAGGCGATGCTTCACGCCGATGGGCAAAAAAATCGACTCGTTGGGTTCGAGAGTCAGAGTTTCCTCGCCACGCGTGACTGCAGCCTGGCCCGATATCACGATCCAATGCTCGGCGCGCCTTGCGTGGCTTTGCAGACTCAAGCGCATTCCCGGCAAAACATCGACTTCTTTGACGTGAAATCCTTTCGCACGCACGAGCATCGTCCAACTCCCCCACGGACGCATCGATGTGCGCGATCTCGTGAGCTCGGGTGCTTGTGCGGCGTGCAACGCCTCCACCACGAGGCGCACGTCTTGCGCGCGGTCCCTGTCGGCGATAAGTGTGGCATCCGGCGTGTCGATCACCATGACGTTTTCGAGTCCGAGAGTCGCTATCATCCGCGGCTCGATACCGCTTTCACGCTCGTCGTTGAACGTCAAAATATTCGTGGAGTCGATATCGACGGAACGCCCTATAAGACGATTGCCGCGGGCGTCGGGTTCGGCGAGCATTTCCAGCGCCGCCAACGAGCCGACATCGGACCACTCCAGTTCAGCGGGCACGACACTGACGGCTTTGCTCACTTCCAGGACGGCTTTATCAAACGATACGGCGTGCAAATTGCCGTACAACTGAACGATGACCGGATTGCTCCATGAATCTCTCCCGAGATGGGCGGCGGTTTCTGCAATGGTGGCCATCTGTCCGGAGTGTTCGGTTTCAAACCGCAGCGGACGCTGTGCGCCGGCAAGCCTGAGCTCCTTGATGATGGTGTCTACGCCGGCGACCAACATGCCCGAATTCCACAAATACTCACCGGACTCGTAGAATTCTTGCGCGTGGAGAGCGTCGGGCTTTTCGATGAATCGATCGGCTTTGTAGGCACTCGCGTGCTCACCGGGTTCGGCACTCAAGAGCTCCTCGCCCTTTAAAATGTACCCATACCCGGTTTCGGCTCGGGACGGCACCAGTCCGATGGTAACCAGATCGCCACCGTGGGCACGGATGACCGCCGCACGGACCGCCTCCTCCCATTGCGAACCGCTTTGGCAAATGTGGTCCGAGGGAAGCATGAGAACGAGCGCATGCGGGTCATCATGGGCAATCATCGCCGCGGCAAGCGCAAGTGCCGGCGCAGTATTCCGGACGGCAGGTTCGACGATGTAGTCGATGGGTATACCGTCGAGTTGACGATTCGATTTGATATGGTTGCGAATTTCATCAAGGAGACTCTCACCGACCACGATGTGGACGACGCCCTTTTCATCCATGACCGACGCGGCGCGCTCGATCGCCTGAACGATCAGCGACGTGTCTCCGAAGAGAGTGAGCATCTGCTTGGGGGAAAGTTCACGGGACAGCGGCCAAAACCGCGTGCCGGAGCCTCCTGCAAGAATTACCGTATGAAGCGTACGCGCCATGTAATACTCCTACTTCTTATTTTGCTCGGCGACGGTGGAATCCTCGTTATAACAGGGCACGAGAACTGCGATTTCTGGCATGCGAGTAGCTCCTCTAGGCTAATGCGCGGCCGGTTCTACCCAGCCTTTTGGAATATAAGCGCAGTACGGTTCCGATTCCATGTAGTCGCCGGTGACTTCGAGCGCACGCGCACGACAACCACCGCAGACCGCCTTATACTCACAGGCTCCACACTTACCTTTGAGTTTACTGTAATCGCGCAAATCATTAAAGACCGGAGAATCGCTCCAGATCTCTGAGAACGGCTGCTCCTTGACGTTGCCGAGCTGCATATCGAAATATCCGCACGGCTGAACATCGCCCACGTGGCTGATAAACCCGAAGGTGATGCCTCCAAGGCATCCGCGCGTCATCGCGTCGAGACCGTACTCCTCACGCGTAACCTGCTTGCCCTCTTTTTTGGCGAGCTGACGGATGATGCGATAGTAGTGAGGAGAATCGGTCGGCTTGAAGTGCAACGGACTGGTTTTTTGGCGCTCATAAGCCCATGTCAAAGCCTTCTCCGACTCTTCGGGAGAAAGCTCGAGATCGATCAAATCGGAACCGCGACCGGTGGGAACGAGCATGAAGATATGGAACGCGTCGACACCGAGCGCCTCGGCGAGGTCGTGGATCGCCGGCAATTCGGCCACGTTGGCCTTCGTGACGGTCGTGTTGATCTGCACGCCGACACCGTGCCGTTTAGCCGCCTTGATGCCCTCGATCGCGGCATCGAAACAACCGACTTCTCCGCGAAACGCGTCGTGCTCTTCTGCGGTTGCGAAATCGATGGAGACCGAGATGCGGGGGATCTTATGCTCCGCGAGTTTTATGGCCATGGCATCGTCGACGAGCGTCGCATTCGTTCCGACAACCGGCATCGCGCCCTTCTCCTGGCAATAATCGATGATCTCCCAGATATCGGGACGCAGCAACGGCTCACCGCCGGTGAGAATGATGATGGGGTTTGAAATGGTCACGATGTTATCGACGACCTTTTTGATTTCTTCGAGTGAAAGTTCTCCCGTGTAGGCACCGAATTCGGCAGACGCACGACAATGCGCGCAGCTCAGGTTGCACGAACGGGTAATCTCCCACGCGATGATGCGCGGCGCACGAATGCCGGTGCGCTCTTGGTAGGCTTTAGCCTCAGGACCGCCACCGGGAGAAAAGCCCATGGATCGGGCCCCGCCGTGGCGCTGACGGGGAATACCGGCAGGGTGGCCGCCGGGATGATGCCCACCCATCTGTACTCCGGCAGGATGACCCGCAGGTTTGTCCTCGCCCATCGGAATGCCGACGCCGACTTTTCCGCAGCCCGACATGGCATCGGCCATTTCCTGCTCATTCACTTCGAATTTTTTATCTTCAGTCATGCGTCTTCCTTCATCCAACGAGCGGCATCCTTGGCATGATACGTGATAATCATCTTGGCTCCCGCACGCTTGAAGCCGGTGAGCGTTTCGAGGACGACGCGCTTTTCGTCAATCCATCCGTTGAGTGCAGCCGCTTTGACCATCGAGTATTCGCCCGAAACGTTATAAGCGCACGTCGGATAGCCGAACTCATCGCTCACTTGGCGGATGAGGTCCATATAGGCGAGCGCCGGCTTGACCATGACGATATCGGCACCTTCGGCGATATCGAGTGCAGTTTCGCGAAGCGCCTCCTCACCGTTTGCCGGGTCCATCTGGTAGGAATTGCGGTCGCCGAACGTCGGCGTCGAATCGGCGGCGTCGCGAAACGGTCCGTAATAACCGCTTGCGAACTTCGCACTGTACGCCATGATGGGAACGTTGATATAGCCGGCCTCGTCGAGTGCTTCGCGAATTGCGGCGACACGGCCGTCCATCATATCCGACGGCGCGACCATATCGACACCGGCAGCGGCATGGCTGACCGACTCACGCGCAAGCAACTCAAGCGTGGGGTCGTTGAGCACGTAGCCGTTCTCATCGAGAAGACCGCAGTGGCCGTGGCTCGTGTATTCGCACAAGCACACATCGGTGATGACATAGAAATCCGGGTCGTGCTTTTTTATGACGCGAATGGCCTCTTGGATGATGCCGTGGTCATCGTAGGCTTCCGAGCCGACCTCATCTTTGTGCGAGGGCAGACCGAATAAAATGAGCGAGGGAATTCCGAGAGCCTTAAGCTCATCGATTTCTGCGGGAAGCTGGTCGAGAGAGATTTGGAACACGCCGGGCATCGACGAGATTTCATCGCGCAAACCCGTGCCGGGTTTCACGAACAGAGGATAGATTAAATCCGACGGAGAGAGGGCGTTTTCGCGGACCATCGAGCGAATTGATTCATTGAGGCGCAAACGACGAGGACGATACTGTGGAAATTGCATGGCACTCCTTCTTTCAATCCAACTGTAAAAAAGAGCCGGCGCAAACTCTTGCCAGCTCTTTCAGTATATAACTATCGGACCAGCACCTCGGGCACCGAGTAACACTTGTTGCACATTGATTTTTGTGCAAATTCTTGCAGCTTTAAACTAATCTACGAACTTTTCAACGGTGACGTCTGAAGCATCCTCATCGTGATTATGCCCACCACAACACTCGCCGGCATCCTCGACGGCATACATTTCGAGAAGCTCTCGGTCGGCTGAAATTTTTGCATTGGTCAATTTCGTAAGTTGCACCACGGCGATAATCGCACAAACTGCAAGCACGAGATAAAAAGCCATGAGAACGAAGAACTGAATATATCCGCCGTAATTGCTGAGCCATGTCGCCATCTAGACACACCATTCCTTTTCTTTGTCGATTAGCATCGTAAAAACACATCTTTAACTATATACCAACTTCACACATCCGTGTTTTCGCAGATAGCTCTTCATTAAATCTCCGCGGGCACTATGATGGGTTTTGTTCGAATGATGCAACTGAAAAAAGATGTGGTGGAGATGAAGGGATTCGAACCCTCGACCCCTGCGTTGCGAACGCAGTGCTCTCCCAACTGAGCTACATCCCCTCGAAACATGCAGAATTGATATGGTACGCTTTCACGAAACCATTTTCAACCTGTGCATATTTGCGATGCTTATTATTTCCGAGCGTTAATTGTCAGACTTAACGCAAAACTGGGGGGGGTGCGGACAAAATCCTGGACCTGATTTGAAACAGGAGGATGTCTATGCACTCACAAGAGCAAAGACAAAAAGCAGTACAGTTCTTTATCGAGGGTGGGAAATCTAAGGGAGCGGTAGCTAGATCTTTAGGCTATGGATCGGCATGGTCGGTTGAGCGCTGGTACGAAGACTATATGTCACAGGGATTTTTAAAAGAGTCCCGCACTAAATGGTTCAAATTTACAGAGGCGCAAAAACAGAGTGCTGTTGCACATTTCCTCGATACGGGACAAAACTTTTCCGCCACGATTCGCACTCTCGGATATCCGAGCAGAGCTTTGCTGACTCTTT
>JAENWW010000016.1 GCA_016649875.1 Coriobacteriia bacterium | reverse complement strand
TGGTACAATACGAAGCGTATTAAGATGTCTTTAGGGGGACTGAGTCCCATGGAATATCGGCAAAGCCTCAGTATGGCGGCCTAAAAAGTCCAGAAAAACGTCCGCACCCCCCGAATTGCGTTTACCTTGTCAATTTACACATCGAAACTCAAACAGGATGGGTTTTCCGCCTCTGTCGCCCACAAAGTCACGGCATATCTTTCCGAAGTATCTTTTTGCAACGATGGGCAATATCTTGTCAGAATCATCGAGCGCTGCATCGAAGAAGGCATAGGATCGCGAAAGATACGGCAGAAACTGGCGAAAAAAGGTTTCCCAAAAGACCTCATCGAGGCAACTCTGCAAGAAAAACTTGATGAAGATGCCTTGTCCGTTCAGCTTGCTACGGCTATGAGACTCGTTTTACGTTTCGATATGAACGACAAAAAACAACGGGATAAAGCTTTTCGCCGTCTTGTTACACGAGGGTACTCATTCGACATCGCCAACAGGGTTTTGCATGAGCGTTGCGAGCAGGAATTTCATATAGATTCTAACAGCTGAATGAGGTATCATTTAAATGCCTGTAATGGATGATTCAGCTTCAAAAGCTGTGCATATATTTAGTAGTGTGTAGGGGTTATTGAAAGTTTAAATACGACGGTTGTATTTTCTATACTCAGTAGTCCATCTCACTAGTGACCCATCGCAGGCTTTCCGTAAACACGGGAAGCTGTCTTTGTATTTAAACGAATCATTATTTGAAATGAAAGGAGGGCGTACACATGAATATTGTACTGATTGCCCTGGTAACTGTCATTGTAGGATTCGCCCTCGGCTATCTGCTTAACCGCTATGTTGTGAATGCGAAGAGCTCGCGTGCCGCGAACGAAGCGGAATTCGTGCTCAAAAATGCGGAAAAGCAGGCCGAGACTTTAAAAAAGGAAACTCTTCTCGAAGCAAAAGACCAAATTTACCAGATGAAACAAAACGAGGAGAACGAGTCCAAGGAACGTCGTAAAGAAATTTCTTCGTTGGAGCATCGCTTGATCCAACGTGAAGAGGCAATCGATCGCCGTGCGGAATCAATCGATAAACGCGAGCATCAAATTTCATCCGCGCAAGGACAAATTGCAAAACGTGAGTTAGAGCTCGATGAATTGCTTAAGCAAGAGATGGCTCGTATCGAACAACTTGCTGGAATGACGGCTGACGAGGCGAAATCGGAACTCATCAATCGAATCGAAGATGAAGTGAAACGTGATGCCGCCACGCTCATACGAGACGCGGAGCAAAAGGCAAAAGAAGAAGCAGATAAACGTGCCCGCAATATCATCAGCATCGCCATCCAAAGAGTTGCAGCCGATCATACGGCCGAAACTACGGTTTCTGTGGTGCATATCCCCAGCGACGACATGAAGGGCCGCCTTATCGGTCGCGAAGGCAGAAACATCCGTGCCTTCGAGCAGATGACGGGCATCAATCTCATCATCGACGATACTCCGGAAGCAGTTGTTTTGTCCTCATTCGACCCCGTTCGTAGAGAAATCGGACGAATCACTCTTGAAACACTCATTGCAGACGGCAGAATTCATCCCGCACGCATCGAGGAGATGTTCAACAAAGCAGAGCGTCAGGTAAATGAAACCATTCAGCAGTCCGGTGAGCAAGCAACTTTCGATGCGCAAGTTCACAACCTGCACCCGGAGATCGTTAAGACGCTCGGACGTCTACGCTATCGTACGAGCTATGGTCAAAATGTTTTGAAGCATTCGTTGGAGGTTTCATGGCTCGCCGGAGTGATGGCTGCCGAACTCGGTGCCGATGTAGCGCTCGCGCAACGTGCAGGGTTGTTGCACGACCTCGGAAAAGCTATCGATCATGAGATCGAAGGACCTCATGCGACTATCGGAGCCGACCTTGCGCGCCGACTCGGTGAACCTGCTGCGATTATACACGCCATAGAGGCGCATCACGGCGATGTCGAGCCGAACACCGTCGAAGCGGTTCTCGTCATGGCGGCCGATGCCATCTCTGCTGCACGGCCCGGTGCAAGACGTGAAACGCTGCAAAGTTATATCAAACGTCTTGAAAAGCTCGAGGCTGTAGCAAATTCTCATCCCGGAGTGGAAAAGACCTATGCGATGCAGGCCGGTCGTGAGATTCGCGTCATGGTCGAGCCGACCGCGGTAAATGATACCGATGCAGTCGTGCTCGCCCGCGATATCGCCGCCGAAATCGAAGCGGAGCTTGAGTACCCCGGACAAATCAAGGTTATGGTCGTTCGTGAAAGTCGTGCTGTCGACTACGCAAAGTAAGTGGGAAATAGGCGTAACTTATGACTGAAAATATATCGGATAGCTCTTTACTTTCATTTGTCGAGCAGGTTTCCGGCGATACTTTTTTGAAAGTCGAGGAAAATCTCGGACAAGGATTCGTACGCCTAAAGACCTCGGAAGCCGAGCGCAGACAAGCAAAGCATGACATTCGCGCAGTTGAAGATATTATCGTCGAGCTTCTCAGAAATTCTCGTGATGCCGGTTGTTCTCGGATATTCGTGGCAACGAATACCGAGGGCGACTTTCGTCATATCACCGTTCTCGATGACGGCGTCGGGGTTCCCGAAAACATGCAATCCCTTATTTTCGAACCAAGGGTAACAAGCAAGTTGGAAACCATGGTGATCGATGAGTGGGGAGTGCACGGTCGAGGAATGGCCTTGTTCTCCATCAGTCAAAACGTCGAAACCTGCGAGTTGATGGCCTCGATGGACAAGGGCGGAACTTCGCTTTCGATAAAGAGTGATACATCCAAGTTGAAGGAGCGGGCTGATCAGTCGCGATGGCCCAAAGTTCGAAGAATTAAAGAAAATGATTTCGAAGTCGAATCGGGACCCAAGAATCTTATAAGAAATGTCGTTGAATTTGCCTTGGCGAATAAAAAAATCGATGTTTACTTCGGTAGTCCTTCAGAAATGTTGGCCACCCTTTATGCCCTTGGATCCAAACAATACAAAAGCTATGCCGATGCGATAGCTCAGACGCGAGACATCGACACCATCTCTCTTTGGATGCGCCCGGCGCGTTCGGAAGAACCGAGCGATATCCGCTCTTGTGCTTCGGGGCTGGGGCTGGATGTCTCACTTCGCAATTGCTATCGAATTTTCAACGGTGAAATCGGGAAAGTCCCCACTGTGTTCGAGAAGGTTTCCAACAGCTTCGATCCAATTGTCAAGTCAACAGACATATTCAAAGATCCACGCGGTTTGAAAATCCATTCTTCGGACATGCGTTCTTTTCAAATCGACTTGGAAAAAGCATTCGATACCTTGGCACAAAAATATTTTCTATCGCTTAACGATGAAGTCAAAGTTAAAATCGCCAAAGATTGTGTGCACGTGACCTTCAATTACGCCAAGGAACAGTAGTATCATCGCCTGTGTACCGCCATTAAACTCCGTATAGGAAAACACGAAATTCAATGAAAACATATTTTATCCAGACTTTCGGTTGCCAAATGAACAAGCATGACTCCGAGCGTGTCTCAGGCCTTCTTGAGAACAGGGGACTTTCCCGCGTCGAGACTCCCAACGAGGCCAACGTCGTAGTATTTATGACTTGTTGCGTGCGCGAAAAGGCTGACGAGCGTCTGATGGGGCAAGTCGCTTCCTTAAAGGCATTGAAGACGGCCGGCAACGACGTGTTGATTGCCGTAGGCGGCTGCATCGGGCAGCGTGACGGCGTGAAATTAATCGAGCAAATGGGACACATTGACGTTGTGTTCGGAACTCAAAACATTGAAAGTCTGCCCATGCTCCTCGAGGCCGCGCATGATTCTCAATCTCCTCAAGTACAACTACTCGATGAATCGGATAATTTTGCCAGCGACCTGCCTACGATTCGCGAACGCTCTTATCACGCATGGCTTCCGATCACCGTCGGATGTGATAACTTTTGCACCTACTGTGTAGTGCCGTATGTTCGCGGTAGAGAACGTTCACGGAAGATGGACGATATCGTTGCAGAAGCAAAAAAACTTGTTGAAGACGGTGTCGTTGAGATCACGCTGCTCGGACAAAATGTGAACAGTTACGGTCGCGACCTCTACGGTGCACCTCGTTTTTCAGAGATACTCAGCAGGGTTGCCGACACCGGAATCAAAAGAATCAGTTTCGCCACGAGCCATCCGAAAGATTTGACGGATGAAACCATCGAGGTCATGGCCTCCACGCCGGCGTGTATGAACTATTTGCACCTTCCGTTTCAAAGTGGTTCCGACGCGATATTAACAGCCATGAACCGCATCTATACACGTGACGATTACTTGAAATTGATCGAAAAAGTATATGATGCCATGCCTGACATAGCACTTTCAACCGACGTAATCGTCGGATTCCCCGGAGAGACGGAGCAAGACTTCGAGGATACGCTTTCTTTGGTACGCGCATGCAAGTTCGATCAGGCTTTCACCTTCATCTATAGCCCTCGTGAGGGGACTCCCGCCGCAACGATGGCAAACCAAGTTCCCGCCGAAGTTGCACAGAAAAGGTTCCAACGACTCGTCGAGGAAATTCAAGCGAGTGCTTTCTCAAAAAATCAAAGACTTCTCGATACCGTACAAGAAGTTCTCGTAGAAGGTCCGTCAAAACGTAATAAAGCGGTTTTGACGGGACGTTCCCGCCAATCGAAAGTCGTCCATTTTCCTCTGCCTGAAAAGTCGGACGCATCTCTGCTGGTCGGCAAAACCGTAAACGTTAAAATTGAGACTGCCCAAACGTGGTTTCTGACCGGAAGCCTAGCGGACATGGACAATTTATCGAAATAGTCACTCGACTCTATTGAGGAGCACGAGCATTCTTCATGAAAGAACGTGGTTATGTCATAGCGATAGTCGGACCGACAGGAGTCGGCAAAAGTCGACTTGCGCAAGATATTGCCGTAATCAAGAGGGGAGTGGTACTCTCCGCAGACTCGATGCAGATATATCGCAATCTCAATATCGGTACCGCAAAAGTGCTCCCTGAAAATCGACGTGTCATCCACTACGGGCTCGACCTCGTCGATTTCGGTTCGGCCTATTCCGCCGCCCAATACCAGGTCTACGCTCGGATGAAAATCGATGAGTGTTTTGCAAAAGAAATTCTTCCCGTGGTTTGTGGTGGAACCGGGCTTTATATACGTGCGGCTTTAGACGAAATGGATTTTGCTCCGGGCGAGCAAGAAAACAATCTCATCCGTGCCGGATATGAAGCCTTACTGGAAAACGAAGGTACGCAAGCGCTTTTCGAACAGTTGCGTGAAAAGGACCCCTCAGCGTGCGTTTTGATACACCCGAACAATACTAAGCGGGTGATACGTGCTCTTGAAATGGCAGATACCGGTTATCGCTATTCAGACATTGCAAAAGATTTCAAAACGAGAGTTGCGCATTATCCGACATGCTATATAGGATTAGACCTTAAGCGTGAGGAACTTTACCGCCGCATCAACGAACGAGTCGACATGATGATAAACGAGGGTCTTCTCGGGGAGGTCGAGGAGCTTATCGACAACGGTCTCCTCGATACCATAACGGCTTCTCACGCGATAGGTTATAAGGAATTATCGCGTGTCGTCACCGAAGGGGTTGTGCTCAGCGATGCCATTGACCAGATTAAACAGGATACTCGACGCTACGCGAAGCGCCAGCTCACTTGGTTTAAGAACGATCCGCGTGTAAAGTGGATTTGTACCGATGATAAATCGGCAACGGATATCATGCGCGACGCGGATAAAATAATCTCGTCTTTTGAGGAAGGTCAGTAGCGATGCGCCCAATCAATTTCACTAAGATGCAGGGGATAGGCAATGATTTCATCGTCATTGATGATCGAGACGAGAATCTGACCTTTGCCTCTGAACAGGTAATAAAAATGTGCGACAGAAAATTCGGTATCGGAGCGGACGGAATCATGTTCGTGAGAAACGCCGTTTCGCCCGAAAACGATTTTTCATGGTGGTTTGCCAATAATGACGGAACCATTCCCGATATGTGTGGAAACGGGAGCAGATGCTTTGCTCGTTTCGTCTACGAAAACGGTCTTATTCCTCACGTGCGAAAGAGTTTGAAGCTCGAAACATTGGCGGGAGTCAAAGAAATAAAAATTAACGTGGCTTCCGACGGGACGACGTTCGAGTCAGCCACGGTAAACATGGGGAAGGCCTCGGCGGAACCTGCATCGGTTCCGACCACGCTTGTTGCAAACTCGAATGGTCGCGTAATCGACGCCCGATATAATGTGGACGGTCGCGAAGTTCTCTTAACCGCCATCTCGATGGGCAATCCGCACGCTATTCTTTTTGAGCGCGACCTCAATGAGCCCATTTCTGAAGAACTGGTCACCACGCTCGGACCGAAAATCGAATGCTCCGTAGGCTTCCCGGCAAAAGCGAATGTCGAATTCGTCGAAGTCATTGATGCTTCCACCCTGAGGATGAGGGTATGGGAGAGGGGCGTGGGAGAAACGCTTGCCTGCGGAACCGGTGCGAGCGCTGCGGCATATGCCGCCAACATCAAGAACCTCGTCGGCGACGAGGTTACCGTCAAGCTACTCGGTGGTGACCTTCTCATCGAGATCAAAGACGATGCAACGATTTTTATGACCGGAAACGCGGAGAATGTGTTCACAGGCGTTTTTGATGCTAACATGGAATAAGCACTCCGATGCGTGACTCATTGATAAACTGTTGGCTTTTACTGGAAGGGAAGCACTGTGAAATTTGCAGCAAAACGACTCGATAATCTGTCCCCCTATCTGTTCGCTGAAATTGACCGTAAGCGTGATGCCCTCAAAGCGGCCGGTCACGATGTGATTTCTTTGGGTATCGGAGATCCCGATAAGCCGACTCCGAATCGCATCATCGAGGCAATGGCCAAAGCCATCAGAAATCCTAAAAATTATCAATATCCTTCCTATTCGGGGTCGCCTTCCTACCGACAGGCTTGCGCAGACTTCATGAAGAATAGATTCGGCGTCACTGTCGATAAGGATGCGAATGTTCTCGGTCTCATCGGCTCCAAAGAAGGTATTGCGCACCTCTTTCCTGCGTTCGTCGATGCAGGTGCCTATACGCTTATTCCCGGAGTCGGCTATCCGGTTTATGACGGCGGTGCCGTTCTCAACGATTCGAAATCCCACTGGATGCCGATGAGTGAGGAAAACGGTTGGCTTGCCGATTTCGAATCGACTCCTGCAGATGTTCTTAAAGAAGCACAGATGATGATTTTGAGTTATCCGTCTAACCCGACGAGCGCCGCAGCCCCCGTCGAGTATTTCGACAAAGCCATTGCTTTTGCAAAGAAGCACAACTTGCTTCTCGTACATGACAACGCTTATTGCGATATCACTTTCGACGGCTATGTTGCTCCGAGTATTCTTTCTCGACCAGGCGCGATGGATTGCTGTATTGAAATTTTTTCAACTTCCAAGTCTTACAACATGACGGGTTGGCGCTGTGCGTTCGCCGTCGGAAATGCCGATGCCATCAAGACGCTCGGCACCGTCAAGTCCAATATCGATTCGGGCATATTCACCGCTGTGCAAGATGCGGCAATCGAAGCTTTTCTCGGTGATCAAAGCGACGTAAAGGCGATGGCCTCTTTATATCAGCATCGGCGCGATCTCGTAATCGAGACGCTTGGCGACATGGGCCTCAAGGCGCACGATCCCAAAGGAACCATTTTCATCTGGGCACAGGTGCCTGTCGGCTACACTTCACAAGAATATGCCTCGAGAGTACTCGACGAGGCGCACGTCATCATAGCGGCGGGCACCGCCTATGGCCCTTATGGTGAAGGCTATTTCCGTATTTCACTCGCAACTGAGGATGACCGACTCGTCGAAGCTCTCAACCGCATGAAAGCATTGGGATAAAGGTGCTTCTCTAATTGGCTCAAGATATAATCGACATAACCGGTTCAACTGATGAGTACCGCCCTCGTGCGGTGCTCATTGCCATTGAAACATCGACCGGCGGATCGTGGAGCCTCGAAGAGTCTCTGGCTGAACTCGCCCGACTCGTCGATACTGCGGGGGGAGATGTCGTGGGAACAACCTCCCAAAGGCTCGACGCGCCTCATCCGGCCACCTTCATCGGAAGTGGAAAAGCAGAAGAAGTGAGACAAACGGCCGTTGCCGAGCGCGCCGATTATGTTATTTTCGACGACGAGCTCAACCCGCGACAACAGGCTAATCTCGAAAAAATCTTCGGTGAAGATGTACGCGTCATGGATAGAACCGCTCTCATTCTCGATATTTTCGCGCTCCATGCAAAAACTCGCGAAGGAAAACTCCAGGTCGAACTGGCGACATTGGAATACGAATTACCTCGTCTTCGCGGTATGTGGTCGCATTTGGTGAAAGAAAAACTCGGTGGTGGCGTCGGCGCACGATTCGGAACCGGTGAATCTCAACTTGAAACAGACCGGAGACTTGCCAGGAAGCGCATAGCGACACTTAAAGAAGTCTTGCGTGTGGTTGAGCGCCAAAGAACAACTCAAAGGACTCGACGGTTGAACAGTGGCATTTACCGCGTGTCCCTCGTCGGTTATACGAATGCGGGAAAATCGACACTTCTCAACGCTCTGACCGGCTCTCATGTGCTGACGTACGATAAGCTTTTCGCCACACTCGATTCGACGACACGACAGTTCACCCTTCCGAGCGGGCGGGAAACAACGCTTACCGATACCGTCGGATTCATCAATAAGTTGCCCCATGAATTGGTTGCCGCTTTTCAATCAACACTCGCCGAAGTCCAAGATGCCGATTTGTTGTTGCATGTCGTTGATGCTGGATCGCAATTTCGCAAAGAGTTGCTCGACGCAGTGCAAGTGGTATTGCAAGAAATCGACTCCGAGAAAATCGACGCTCTCATTGTTTGGAATAAATCGGATACCCTTGAAAAGGGAGAACTATCAAAACTTTTGGAACGTTATCCCGGCTCCGTCGCCGTCTCGGCGCTTGACGGAAGTGGATTCGAGGCGTTGACCGGCGAGATAGAGAGACGCGCTTCGGAAAGCACGACTCTCATGCAGGTACTCCTGCCTTACACGAGAGGAGACCTGGTTCAATTCGCCCACGAGCATACAAGCCTCATAAGCGAATCATACGGGGAGGCCGGCACCGAACTTACACTGAGGGTTCCGCGCCGATACTCGGCGACTTTTGCTCCGTATTCTCAAGAGCCGCAACAAGATCATCGAAATTCGAAAGAGTAGGAACGATTGGGCTTCCCCCAGATTTTTCAACCTGCTTCTTCATGAGTTTGACGAGCAGACGGTCGAACCACTTCATTTTCCCGTCGAGCTTTCCGCCGATGGCGACCGTCGAAATCGAGGATTCGATGATTTCTCTTGGAAAATTATTCTGAATATATGTATTGAAATCTTTGGGAAAACCGCAGGCTAGAAATAGTGCAATACGTTTCGAGGCCAATTCGAGCTTATTCTTCTCCAACCAACTTCGAAAATCAGGGTTGATCAGACCCATACGAATCGAAGAGCCGAGGACAATCGTGTCATATTCCTCAATTTTCGGAGGATTCAAGTTATCGAACGGTATCACTTTGGCAGGTTTTTTCAGTGCTTCTTTCAATGCTAACGCGGCTTCGCCCGTGTAGCCGAAGTGGGTCGAATACAGTATTGCCGTTTTCACTTACAGTCCCATCCTCAAGAGCCCGACCACTTTTCCTGCGATGCGGACATCGGTCGAATAAATCGGCTCCATAGTATCATTCTCAGGTTGCAATCGTATACGATTCGCCTCGCGATAATATGTCTTTACCGTCGCGCTGTCTTCGAGTAGGGCAACGACGACATCTCCGTTGTTGGCAGTATCCTGCTTTCTCACTATGACTAAATCACCATCGAAAATACCGATATTGATCATCGATTCGCCTTTTACGCGCAACATATATGTTTCACCGTGGATTAAAGACGCGGGGAGTGCATATGTGTCCTCTATATTTTCCTCTGCGAGGATAGGGGATCCGGCGGCCACAGAGCCGACCACGGGCACTCCGACTACCTCTCCATAGCTCAGTCCGGGATCCGATGGCCCTTCGTTATCCTTTAAAATGCTCTCCCGATCCTGCGGGTCTGCGAGGAGGGAGAGAGCACGCGACTTACCGGCATTTCGGCTGAGATACCCCTTCTCGACCAAAGTGGAAATATGTCCGTGGATGGTGGCCGGGGAGGACACGCCGAGTGCTTCGGCGACATCCCTCACCGAAGGGGGAAATGAGTTGAGCTCTATATAGCTCTTGATGTAATCATATACAGCTTCTTGCTTGGCTGTAATCTTTTGATGCACCATATAGGCTCCTCAAAACTCTCACTCATGATGATTATTTCTCTTACCACATAGTCTAACAGCACCTCAAGAAATTTACAAACAAATGTTCGCTTATCGCTTGACACCGAACACTTGTTCGCATACTATTATTACTACGAACACTTGTTCGCATATGTGTCCGATGCACCTGGTACATTGGGTGGGAAGAAAACCGTGAGGAAGGAATCGAAATGGCTCGTTTCGTCAAATCAATCGTCAAAGAGGCAACTGCACAACCACCGATCGGTCTCATCGAGATATCCGTCATCGCTCTGGCGGCGGTTTGGTTGTTCTCACTCTAAAAAATTTCCCCCGGTCCTAATTTGTTCTTTAACTTCAATCATCTTGTGATACGCTATATATGGTATTGGGAATTGAACGCTATGCTAAATCTAGGGGCACAGTATGCGCTGTCCAGTCTGTGGACATCAAGAGAGCAAAGTCATTGATTCAAGAAATGCCGACTCGCAGAATGCGACTCGTCGTCGAAGAGAATGCCTGCAATGCGGCGAACGATTCACCACGTATGAGCGTTGCGAAGAACAGCCTCTCTTAGTCATTAAGAAAGATGGATCGTCCGAGCCTTTCGACCACGCGAAGCTTAGGCGCGGTCTCATGGTCGCCGCTACGAAGCGACCGATCGCCGGTTCACAAATCGATGAACTGATTTCCGATATAGAAACTTCTCTCCAAAATTCATTTAAATATGAGATCGACTCAGAGCAACTCGGTGATATGGTGTTGGTCAGGCTCAAGGAGCTCGATCGCGTCGCATATATCAGGTTTGCTTCTGTATATAAAAACTTCCAAGATCTTGATGAATTCACACGTGAACTTAAGAATATCGGGTAGATGATGGATGTCGAGCTTCCCATAAAACTATTGTCAGAAGACATTCGAGTCCCTTCTTATGCGCACAGCGGAGATGCCGGTATGGATCTTCGTTCCGCTGTCGACGTAACGCTGCAGCCATTTGAGCGTAAGCTGATCCCGACGGGAATTTCTTTGGCCATACCTCCGGGTTTTGCCGGATTCGTGCAGCCCAGAAGCGGTATGGCGATAAAGTACGGACTTTCTCTCGTCAACACGCCCGGTCTCATCGACAGCGCATATCGCGGTGAAATAAAAATACCGGCCATCAATTTGGATTCGACTACTGAAATAAATATTCACGCCGGTGACCGCATAGCTCAACTGGTCATCTTACCTTTTGCGTCTGCAACTCCGGTAATCGTCGAAGATTTAGATGAAACGGTACGTGCGGACGGAGGATTCGGTAGCACCGGAGAGCAGTAGATTTCAAAAGATGGCCATCGGCGAGAAACCGATTTTCATATAAGGGCAGCATCAGTTCGGGCAGTTTATCAAGGAAGGGAAAAGGAATGGATAAGTTTTTTAAGTATACGGAGAGAGGAAGTTCACTATCGACAGAAATTATTGCCGGTATCACGACCTTCCTTACGATGGCATACATCATCTTCGTGAACCCGAACATCCTCTCGCTCAGTGACATCAAGGGGTTGCCTCTCGGTACTGCAGTTCCGTTTACGGGTGCATTGACGGCGACATGTATCGGTGCAGCGGTGATGTGTATCGCCATGGGAATTTTCGCGAATCGACCGATTGCGTTGGCCTCGGGAATGGGTATCAACGCAATCGTCGCATACACGCTGATTCTGGGAATGAAAGTACCGTGGCAAGTTGCGATGGGCGTAGTCTTCGTCGAAGGTATCATCATCACGGTTCTCGTTCTCGTCGGTTTGCGTGAGGCGATCATGAATGCGATACCGGTCGGCCTGAGACGAGCAATCGCCGTAGGCATCGGTCTGTTCATTGCATTTATCGGACTCAAAAGCGGCGGAATCATCGTTGCAAACGACTCTACGTTGGTTGCGCTCGGAGACTTCACCAGCAAGACGGTATGGGTTGCGTTCATCGGTCTTGCAATCACTGCCATCATGATGGCATTCAAGATTAAAGGTGATTTCCTCATCGGTATCATCGTGGCTGCGATTGCCTCGATTTTGCTCGGCGTTTCACGCATTCCGACATCGATTGTCGCTCTTCCGGACTTTTCGACTTTTGCTGCGCCTTTCCAACGAGTGAATGGTTCGATTGCGCTTGTACAAGTGTTTACCCCGGTGCTGCTTCTCTTCGTATTCTCGATTCTCATGACCGACTTCTTCGACACCATGGGAACCGTAGTCGGCATCGGAGAAGAGGCCGGATTCGTCGACAAAGAGGGTAACGTCGAAGATGTCCGTTCTATTCTCCTCGTCGACTCAGCGGCAGCTGCCGTCGGTGGATTCATGGGCGCCAGCTCGATTACTTCATACGTCGAATCGGCCTCAGGTGTAGGTGAGGGCGGACGTACCGGTATCACCGTCATCGTCGCCGGTCTTTTGTTCTTGGTGGCTGTATTCTTCTCACCGTTGCTCGGCGTCGTTTCTTCGGCGGCGACGGCAGGAGCCTTGATCACAGTAGGCTTTTTGATGATGTCGCCCGTTAAGAACATCGACTGGAATGATATGGAAATCGGCTTCCCGGCGTTTATGACCATCATCGCCATTCCATTGACCTACAGCATCACCAACGGCATCGGGCTCGGCTTCATAAGCTTTGTCGTCATTAAGCTGTGCCGTGGCAAGTTCAGCGAAATAAAACCTCTCATGTGGGTTGCTTCGGTGGCATTCTTGCTTGTATTTTTACAAGCGCCGCTTCTCGCGCTCGTCAGCAAATAGATTCGAAGTGGGCATTTCTTATGCCGTAAGGTAATTTTTCATACAGAGTGAAAATTGCGGGTTCCTCCCAGAGGATCCCGCAATTTCTCATGAGTGGAATGATCGCCGTCATTGAAACGCTGTTGTACAAGCGCATGACGAAATGTTCCGACGGAGTTATTTGAGAAGCTCGACATATGAGTTGATGTAGCTACAGATATCAAACGTTTACAGCATTTCATGTTTTTGCAAGTGATATATCGATTTGTTCCCGTTGAAGAAATACGCAATCAAACAGACTATGAAAAACAACGGTAAATAATGGAATCCGAAAATTTCGGCACCTGCGAACATCGGAGCAAGCATGGTGTTCGTGCCCGCACCGAAAACGGCTACATAGCCGAGCGCGACTGCTAATACCAGCGGAACCCCAAAATAGGGGGCCAAAACGGCTCCGAGCGCCGCTCCGATCACAAAGAGAGGCATAACTTCGCCTCCGCGAAATCCAGCAGCAAGCGAGATTATAGTGAGAAAAAGTTTTAGTATCCAGTCGTAGTAATAAGCGTGTCCCTGAAAGGCATCCACTATGAGGTTTTCTCCCAAACCGCTGTACCGACCCGAAAAGAGCAGCAGTGAAAGCACCGCAACGACGATGCCGACACTGAATATTTGCTTGAAAGGTTTCTCGAAAAAGAAGCTCCTGAAATAATTTCTTGTTCGTTCGAGGGATTCGGCAAACAGTCTTCCAACCACACCGAACACGATCCCAAGCAAAACACATTTTGCTGCAAACATCCAAGTCAATTGAAAGCTGATTTGAAGTGGCATTGCAAATTTAGGCATACCGAGTCTGGCCGCCACCAAATCGCCGACAAACGAACCGACGAAAATAGGCACTAAAGCATCATACTCGAGGCGCCCGGCCGTAAGAACCTCAAGTGCGAAAAAAAAGGCAGCGAACGGCGTCTGGAAGAGCCCGGAAAAACCAGCAGCCATTCCAGCCAACAAAAGAATCTTCGGCGCATTCTTTATCGGTACCATCTTTCCGACACGGTTGCCTATAACTCCGCCGATTTGCATACCGACGCCTTCACGTCCGGCACTGGCGCCGAATAAATGCGTAATCCAGGTGCTGACTATGACCAACGGTATGAGGCGCAATGGGAGATTGTCCCTCTCACCGTGACCGGCCTCAAAAACAAGCGCCATGGCTCTATAGCAATCTTTCCCGGCATAGTTATACATATACGCGATAACGAGACCGGCAAAAGGCAGGATCGGGATGAGCCACCATGGATGCGCTGTCCTGAGGTTACTCACATATATGAGAACATGTCCGAATACGGCATCGAGGCCACCGATTGCAGCCCCGATAACGATAGCTATGGCTGATAGAATCGCAACTTCGCCATACTGTTTTGCAGAATGTGAAAGGTTCACTTATAATTCCTAAAATTTGTTTTCTTGGTATACCACGGGATTATTTATTGACAAGTCATAGCAGTGCGAGTCACTGCAGTGCTCGTACCTTTATCATTGTAGCACCAGCATCGTAACCGCTCCAGTTGAGCACCTCCCTATATGACTCATAAAGATAGCATTATGTATGATAATATATGTTATGTGACTTTCGTGAGGTTCTGACCTGAGGGTATTGAATAGGGAGTATCCCCTTGCACGTATGACGATATCGCATGCCTATGAGACGGTTCGATGGAACCCGGGGCAATATTTAATGACGAACTCAATTACAGAAAGCACCAACAGATCAGCTCTGATATCGGCGGAGATTTCCTCGGCCTTTTCACGCGATTCAAGATTATCCACTGTTGCGGCTACGACATCCGTGGCAAGCTCCACGATGTCGATCTTCCACATAGTGTGCATTTGAATCGGATCACCGATAAAGGTATCCAGACTTCTCCCCGAGTATAAAATGTCATCGTGCCAGTCGAATTCCATGTCATCGTATTCATCGATTTTCGTAATACGAACACGAAACGAACTCTCGGAATAGTATGGATTCATTTTTCCTTTGAACGCCATCACAGAAAAATGCCACCTTCGTTTTCGAGGGAGCTTATGTCCATGCCAATTTTGTACGCCGGTGCCCGTAAGAGCTCGATTGCCTTTTTGATGTAGTCTCCGGCATCTTTGTAGTAGTGAGAATCAATGAGAACATTTTCGCAGATGTCAGTCTTTCGATGAGAGTAGAACTTCGAAAATAGCTGCTCATTCGTATCGGGTATCTTCGCCTCTTCAAGACAAAGCCTGTCGCCACGCTCGATTGACTCGATGAGAAGGTGGGACGCATCTCCTATAGCCGTGGCACACTCGATGAGAACTTGTTGCAGCGCAATCGTATCCACGTCGGCAATGATTTCTTTACACGTCTTCTCGATGTCATATGCGGTGTCCGAAGGTATTGAAAGAGGACCGAAAGCACCACTATCGGTGCCGGTAGCGATAGCTCCATAGATATTCTCAAACATTTTGATGCGATGGATGAGAAAATCGATTGCTTCTCTGTGTGGCTTCACTTTTCAACCTATCATACGTCAGTCTTTGTCCCGCAAATCCAGAACATGCTTCGATTTGCCCTGCGTTCTCTCGAGAGATCCCGGCTCAACCAAAATGACTTTGGCGCGAAGTCCGAGAACGGACTTCGTATTCGCGATGATCTTTTTCTCCATCGCGACCATATCTGCCATTTTATCCGAAAAAAGTGCAGCATCTATCTCTATCTTAAGTGAAATATCATCTAAGTTGTGCACACGATCGACAATAATTTGATACCGAGGTTGCACGCCTTCAATGGTGTACAAAACATCCTCGATTTGACTCGGAAACACGTTGACACCGCGAATGATGAGCATGTCATCGGTACGTTTGCGAACTTGTTCCATACGAACGTGTGTCCGCCCGCACTCACATTTTTCGGGGTGCAAACGCGTCAAGTCGTGAGTCCGATATCTGAAAATCGGAAATGCTTCCTTGTTCAGCGTGGTGATGACGAGTTCCCCGAGCTCGCCGTAAGGTAAAGCCTTACCGGTGAGGGGATCGACGATTTCAACCAGAAACTGGTCCTCGGCGATATGCTGTCCGACGTGTGCGTGGCATTCTCCCGACACACCCGGTCCACCCACTTCAGACAGGCCGTAGTTGTCTGTAGCCTCTATATGGAGACGTTCCTCGATCTGTTGACGGAGCTTGCCCGTACACGGTTCCCCTCCGAAAACACCGAGGCGCAAAGGCAGTTTTTCGAAATCATATCCCAGCTTCTCCCCTTGCTCGGCGAGATAAAGCGCATAGCTCGGAGTCGAAACGAGCACCGTCGTGGCGAAGTCTTTCATCATCATCAAGTGGCGCTCGGTATTTCCCGAACCCGCGGGAATCATCGTCGCCCCGGTGCGCTCCATACCGTAATGCATCCCCCACCCGCCTGTGAACATGCCATAGAGAAACGCCATATCGACTCGATCGCTTTTCACGACACCAGCCTGCGAAGCGACGCGCGCGCATAAATCGGTCCATGTATTCAGATCGGCTTTCGAATAGCCGACGACGATGGGCTTGCCGGTCGTTCCACTCGAACTGTGGAGACGCGTGACATCTTCGAGCGGAAGGGCGAACATACCGAACGGGTAGGTATCACGAAGCGCCGACTTATCGGTGAAAGGGAGTTTTTCGACATCGTTAAGCGTTTTTATATCTTGAGGAGAGACCCCCGACGCATCCATGCGATTTCTGTAATATTCAACTCGTTCATACGCCCAAGCCACACTGCTCTTCAGTCGCTTAAGCTGCAACTCTTCGAGCTTAGCGCGTGGCATCGTCTCAATTTCAGGATTCCAAATAGGCATACAGGCTCCTTAGGTTCTCTCTTTCTATAATACCGAATTTTTTACGCGACCGAGGTAGGCCTCGATGACAGCTTCGTCTTTTTGTATGATATGCGGAGGACCTTGCGCGATTTTTCTGCCCCGGTCCATGCAAATGATATCGTCGCTGATTCCCATGATGAGCCTTATGTCGTGTTCGACGACGATGACGGCGATATCCATGTCACAAATTCTTTTGATGACGTTCATGAGATGGGAGGTTTCCGTCGCATTGAGTCCGGCCGCCGGCTCATCGAGCAAAACCACTTTAGGTTGCAGCGCACAGGCGCGAACGACCTCCACTAAGCGTCTTTGCCCGGCGCCGAGAGAGCCGCAGTCCTTATCTTTGATCTCTTCAAGCGAAAATTTCGATAGCAAAAGCTGCGCCGCCTCTTCATTTTCACCATTGCCGTTACGCGTCGAAAACTTTCCCAGCAAAGCGGAGATGAAATCGGCGCCTCTTTCGCAAGAGAGCGCCACGATGATATTTTCAAGAACCGTCATGTCATCGAAGAGCGACGTATTTTGAAAAGTACGGGCGACTCCCGCCTCGAAGAAATCTCGCTGTTTTCCCGAGGCGAGGTTTTGCCCGTCGAGTATGACACTTCCCCCATCGAACGCATCGAATCCGCTCAAACAGTTGAACAACGAGGACTTTCCCGCCCCGTTCGGTCCGATGAGCCCGGTTATTGTATGCGGTGCGATATCGAAAGATATATCGTCGACAGCCTTCAGGCCGCCGAATGATTTCGAAATATGTGCTACTTCCATCAGCGACATGTGCGTTCCCTTCTCGCCTGGATGAGCATGAGCGCGATGATGAGCAACGCATAAAAATCGACTTGCGCGCTCGACAAAAAGGTCCGAACGGCGCCATTCGGTATCGGCAAGATCACGACGCTGTATTGAATGAACGTCAAAGCAACCACGGACAGAATGGGTCCGATGAGTGATTTCCTGCCGCCGATGACAACCATCGCGAGAAACATAATCGATGCGGAGGCCGCAAACAACGTCGGGCTGATAAACCCGACGAGAGACGCATAAAGCGCTCCACCGATTCCGGCGGTCACGCTCGCAAAGATATAGGCGTTCGCCTTAATCTCCTCTACAGCGATGCCACAAGCCCTCGCACCGTGCTCGGAGGAGGCGATGGCCTTCATGCATTCTCCGGGAATTCCTTTTATGATGTTCCGCGTGAACAAAAGCACGAGCAGTGTCACCAGCACGCAAACTGCAAAAGTGACCGATCTGCCTCCGAAAGATCCGATGGAGCCGATTCCGTCGATTCCTCCCGTTACGGGAGTGGCTTCGGTAAAGACCCAAAGCATAAGCTCGGCGAAAGCAAGTGTGCCCATCGCAAGATAGTGCCCTTTGAGTTTGAGAGCCGGCAAACTGATGATTTTTCCGAAAACGGCGGAGATGAAAATTGCAATCAACAGCCCGGCCCATGCCGAAACATGAAACCGCGTCGTGGCGATTGCCATCGAGTAGGCACCGACACCGAAGAATGCACCCTGCGCAAGCGAAATCTGGTTACAATATCCGTAAAGAACGACGAGACCGGAAACAACCGTTATATTTATCAGAAGAAATCCGATGATTTGAAGAGTGAATGCCATTAATGTTTCTCCTTATCTATTCCGCCGAAAATGCCCGAAGGCTTAACGATAAGAACGAGAATCAAAACGACATAAGCAACCACGTCTTTATAGATGGGATCGATGAATGTCCCCGTCGCGGTTTCAAGTCCGCCGAGAAGTGCTCCGGCACCGAGCGCACCCATCGGATTCGATAGGCCTCCCAATATCGCAACGGTGAATCCTTTGATGCCCAGCGTGATACCCCCATCAAATGCCATTTGAACAAGCGGCGTGAGGGCGCATCCGATAAGAGCGCCGAATAAACTGGCGATGATAAACGATCGCGTGACGATGTTCTCTATTTCGACACCGCAAAGTTGGGCCTCTTCGCTCGACTGTTCATTGGCACGCATCCCATAGCCGAATCTCGTCTTTTTGAAAATGAGATAAAAGCCGCCGAAACACAGTGCCGTCAGGGCAAAGAGAACTAACGTTTGCACTTCTACGGCCGCTCCGAAAACGTGGATCGGTGCGCCCGCAAACCAACTCGGCATTGCCAATTCATCCGGACCGAATGCTCTGAGGGCGATTTGCCTCAAGAGCACCGATGCGCCGACGGTGATGATGACGATACGAACACCGTTGTCTTTTCCGAGAGGACGAATCAGCACTCTGTCGAAAAGCCATCCGATGACCACCGAAGCTAAAGCAGAAACAAAAACAGCCAACAACACCGGAAGCCCCTGTCCGTAGAGCCAAGCGGCACTCATCCCCCCGAGCATCACGAATTCTCCTTGAGCGAAGTTGATGGCTCCGGTCGCAGAAAAAACCACGATGAACCCAAGAGCGATCAGCGCATAAATCGCACCGTTTTTCAGCGAAGCGAATAAGAAATCGAAGATTTGCGAAAGAACGGTGGTCTTTGGGGCAGCACCGTAGACAGCCGAACTCGGACCGCTCTTCCATTCGCCTTTGTCCACATGGAAAAACGAGATGTCTTGAGAACCCAACCCGTTATGGTCTTTTACCGTATAGGTGAATTTTCCTCCGAACGCCGTGAAATTTTTTGTACGTTCGAGAGAAGAGATGATGTACGTTCCGGCACTGCTGTCAATTGTTTTCACAGACTTCAGCTCATTGCTCGAACCGATGGCGCTCGCCAACAAATGCAGAGCATCGTAAGCGTGACCGGCGAATATATCGGGAGTATTTCCGTACTTGTTTTTAAATCGGCTTGAGAATGCCGTGTTTACCTTGTATTCATCGGAACCCGCCTGCCAGGAACTCGGAACGAAGGATTTACCGGTGATAATCGTATAATTTTGCGCACTCGAACCGGCACCGTCGAGGAACTCCTGCCTCGCCTGTCCGGAACCGCCGAACAAAGGGATGTTTACTCCGCTCGTCTTTGCTTGCTTGACGAATGTTGCGGCCTCTTTTCCCGCATTCCATAAAACAACCGCCTGCGCCGTGCTACGCTTCACGATACCGACCTGTGATGACATGTCGGTGTCGTTAGGCTGGAATGTGGTGTCGACCACAAGCGTCATACCGTATTTCTTCGCCTTCTCCAGCGCCATAGCTCGTCCGTCTTTGCCGTAACCTCCCGAGTCGGTGACCAAAGCGATCTTGGTGTATCCCTGCCGGGAAAGATACGAAAACAGGTTATCGAGGAGAAGCGAGTTCGTCCAAGGTGTCTGGAAGACATTGTGAGAAAGCTTGCCGGTGATCACATTGCCACCCGCCATGGACACTTGCGGAATACCGGCCTGCTCGACGACGGAACGAACCGCCATCGTCGGTCCCGTCCCCGTGGCACCGATGAGTGCCACGACACGGTCCCGGTTGACGAGCTTTTCTGCAGCCGATACGGCTTTGGATTCTTCTGTCGCATCATCTTCGATGATCACGGAAAGAGGATGGCCGTTTACTCCTCCGCTGGAATTGATTTGAGCGACTTCGAGATCGAGGGCTTGTTTCTGAACTGCCCCCATAGAAGCATAGGTGCCACTCAATGAGAGAATGGCACCTATGCGTATGGGAGACTTATCTTGTGACGAAGACTGCTCGACGGTAGTGCTCGAGCAACCTGTTATGATTCCGGAGAGTGCCACGACCATGGCGGCGATGAGCACTGCAATCGAATATCTTAATATACGTCCTCTGATGATAAGTTCCTGTCTCAAGCGCAGCGTACCGATGATACAAAACGTGCACGAAGATCCGCAACGGCGGTCGACATTTCTAATAGGCCGCTATTTGTTCCGGCGTGACGAGCTCGACATTAGTATTCTTCAACAATTCCGTCGCTTTTTCAACATCCCCGACGTTAATGGCTAAAAATGTCGATATCAAACTGTAAACATACTCGATGTTTACCCCCGCGTCAGAAACCGCCTTAAGCGCAGAAGCCAAACCACCCGGTCGATCATGCGGCATATCGATCACTATGACGGGAGTTTCTTTTACCGTGAATCCGGCCTTTGTCAATGCTTCTTTACCCTTATTCGGGTTATCGACGACAACTCTCACAATTCCGTATTCGGCCGTATCAGAGACCGCAAATCCTCGAATGTTAAGTTGTGCTTGTGCCAACGTATCCGTAATTTCAGTGATTCGACCGGCTTTGTTCTCAATGAACACACTGAGCTGTATGACGCTCATCGCTTCACCTTTCCTCTTTGTCCATGCGGGATGAAAAACCGCGTCCCGCCTTGAAAGCAGCGATATTTCCTTCGAGTGTCTTTTCCGGAACACGTGCCTCGATTACATCTAACCATAAATTTTCATCGAACGGAAGAACTCTTGAAAGCGCCCCGAGCAAAACGACGTTTGCAGAACGAGGGCTACCCACAGAAATTGCAGTCTCCGTCGCAGGAATGAAGTGTGCTTTTCTTTTTTTAAGTTCGGCGACCGGGTCGTTTTCGATTTTTTGAGCTCCGATACGCACCGACATGGGCTCATTAAGCTCATCGTTTACAAAAATTATTCCTTCGGAACTGAGAAAATGGGCATTTCGCAACGCTTCCAATATCTCGAAGGAAACAAGCGCATCAACACAACCCGGATCGGTAACCGGAGAATGCACCTTCTCGCCGAAACGAACGATGGTGGTGACGGATCCTCCCCGCTGAGCCATTCCGTGAACTTCGGAAAGTTTCACTTTCAGCCCGGCAGCGGCAGCGACTTTCGCCAAAATATCGGCGGCAAGTATCGTGCCTTGGCCTCCGACACCGCATAACAGCACCGTTTTCGTGTCCATATCTACACCTCGCTTTCCGTTTGCGTAAGAGCTCTGAAGGTGCACACCTGGGCGCAAAGCCCGCAGCCCTTACAGGCACCGGCTTCGATAGTCACTTTTCGCGTGATTTCGTCGAAAGAAAGCGCAGGGCACCCAAGCTTCGTGCAAATCTTACAACCTCTGCATTTATCTGAGTCGCACGCGTAAGCCGCAGGCCACGTTCTCGTAAGCAGAATGCACGGAGAGCGGAAAATAATGACCGAGTACTCCGGCGCATTCGTTTCCTCTTCGAGCGCCTGTGTGACGGCATCAATATCCGTGGAGTCGACGGTACGGACACGTGTGACACCGCATGCCTTGAGAAAAGGCTCGAGTTCGAGTTCATGAGAAGGTCGATGTTGCAAAGTGATTCCGTTGACGGGATTTCCTTGATGCCCGGTCATGGCGGTGATGCGGTTGTCGAGGATGGCGATCGTACCGGCTCCACCGTTGTACACGGTATTGATGACTCCGGTGATTCCCGAATGCGCAAACGTTGAGTCCCCTATCACACCGACGACGGGAGGGATTACTTCATCCGTTTCGCCGCGTTGTTTTGCCAAGTTGTCCGCCACTTCGATTCCGTGAGCCATCGAAACGGAAGCACCCATACACACACACGTATCGATGCCGTTTAAAGGAGGAATCGCTCCCAGCGTATAGCAACCTATATCTCCCGTGACTATCGCTCCCATTTTATGCAGCGCATAAAAGACCGGGCGATGGGGGCACCCCGCACAAAGAAGAGGCGGCCGCGCGATGACTTGTTCGGGGTTCTCGTGCGGTGACAAATTCGAATAGCCGAGCCCTTTTTTAATGAGCTCGGGAGTGAGTTCGCCACGACGGGGAACAGACAGCGGTTTGCATGCGATTCCCGCAGTCGCCAATGAGCGCTCGAAATAATCATCGGCCTCTTCGGCAACATACAGTTCGTCTACTTGAGACGCGAATGAACGTATCTCCTCAAGCGGTAGCGGATTTGAAATGCCGACTTTATACACGGAGACATCGGAATCAGCCTCCCGAACATAATGATAAACGGCGCCTGCGCACACGACGCCGATTTTTTTATCACGCAATTCAGCTCGGTTGAGTTTTGAATCGTTTGAATACCGTGCGATGTCGACAAATTTATCATCCAGCTTTTCACGCGCGATTTTAGCGAAAGCAGGCATCATGACCCATTTTTTCGGATCACGGACAAGCGCACGCTTCTTCGTCTCCCCACGACGACCGACTTCCACCATTTCCTTCGTGTGAGCGACGCGTACCGAACTTCGCAATATTACGACCGTGTCGAATTTTTCCGAAATCTTAAAGGCATTCTTCGCCATTTCGTACGCTTCAATCGGATCCGAAGGATCGAGCATGATGACACCGGCGAAAGGAGCGTAATTGTGAGAATCCTGTTCGTTTTGGCTCGAATGCATTCCGGGATCGTCGGCGACGAGCAAAACGAGCCCACCGTTGACACCGGTGTATCCGAGGGTGAAGAGCGGATCAGCCGCGACATTGAGCCCGACGTGTTTCATGGTAACCAACACACGCGACCCATAAAAAGAAGCGCCGGCCCCCACTTCGAGTGCGACTTTTTCATTCGGAGACCATTCGGTATAAACATCCGCTTTTTTCGAAAGAGCTTCCAGAGTTTCGGTCGAAGGCGTTCCAGGATATCCGACACCGATGTCGACGCCGGCTTCCCACGCGCCGTAGGCAATCGCCTCATTACCGGAAAGTAATAGTTTTTCACTCATATGATATCCTCGTCGAAGATCGCAGACAGAACAAACACGACACCAACCATAATAGCAGTCGATTCGGAATGTCCACAACCATGATCGATATGACTACGGACGAACGGCGCCCACATAATCCGAGCGCAAACTCAAAGATGTTTCCGAAACCTGCATTCCGGTTTGAGGCGCATGAATCATCAAACCTTCACCGGCATAGATGGTGACATGATGGATTCGATTGGGATTTGCATCGTAACCGAAGAACAACAGATCACCGGGTTCGAGCAAATCTTTCCTATCTGCAGGTATGAATGCACTCGATTCATCCCGATACTGAGCTCGGCTGTTGCGCTGAATACTGATTCCTATCGAATTATAGCAATACTGTGTAAGACCGGAGCAGTCGAAACACGCGGCAGGGCCGCCGTGAATTTTGCAAATACCGCCGGAAGATCCCCAATGGTACGGGCGTCCGATGTATTTTTCGGCTTCGGCGACGACGCCCGGATGCGGTTGTCCCAAAGAACCCGCTCCTAAAAACTTGCGGCCCCCCACAACGGATCTGTTCGATCCTAAACTCCCAAAAGCTCGAGCAGCTTTTTCAGCATCCGCACGTTGCTGGGCAATTAATTTTTTTATCGTACCGTTCAGCGAATTAAGCTCTTGCTGTTGTTCCGCGTACAATGCTTCCATCGTGCGCTTCTTCTCGATAAGGCTTTGCGCTGTTTCCGTTTGAGACTTTTTCTTGGCGTCGAGATCGTACTTGGCATACTCCAGCTGTGATTTCGAAGCACGGATTGTCGAAAGCAATTGTGAGTCTTGCTCGCTGAGAAGAGACATCAAGCCGAGACGAGTCGCCAATTCTGAGAAACTGGAAGCTCCCAAGATGACGTCGAACATGGTCAAACCTTCACTTTTATAAATGGAAGCAGCACGATTATTCAACTGAAGCTGCGCCGCATCATAGTTTGTCTGGGCGACTTTGAGTTTATTTTCCGCAACAAAAATATCGGACTTGGTGCTCTGCAGGTTCGATGCAGCTTGGCTGTAATCTTCTGAAGCAGACTCGAGATCATTTGCAAGCCGATCCTGCTGAGCGCGCGCAGCGGTTGCCTTTTGTCTCGCATCAGCGATCTGAGCAGCCGTACTCGCAGCAAATGTTTTCGCAGGTAACGTCGCTGCAAAAAGTGCAACGCAAAGCAACGAAACCGCCAGAAGTGTAACGGTTGAGAAAGCGGTCGTGCGATATGAATCATTGAAATACTTCATATTTACATAATACAAGCAAGCAGCCTGCAAATATTTGCAGGCTGCCAAATGTAATCAAAACGATATAAGATGTTAAGTTACCGTTATGCGCACGGTCATGAGGCTATTTGACATGCATCAAAGAAAGAATAGGCAGATTCTGATCGAGTTTCTCCCTGCC
>JAENWW010000015.1 GCA_016649875.1 Coriobacteriia bacterium | reverse complement strand
TTGAACCTGTTGCAGTTGCGGTGGTTGAACCTGTTGCAGTTGCGGTGACCGAACCTGTTGCAGCAGTGGCGCCTGAAGCTGTCAGCGAAGAAGCTGTGACGGCTGAGTAAAGTAACTATTCGAACCGTTATTCTTTTGAGGAGATATGATGGCTGATATTACCGCAAAAATGGTTAAAGAGCTCCGTGAGTTGACCGGAGCAGGAATGATGGACTGTAAGAAAGCTTTGGCTGAAGCTGAAGGAAAGATTGAAAATGCCGTAGACGTTCTACGCATGCACGGACTCGCCGCTCTGGCGAAGAAGGCCGGGCGCGCGACGGACGAGGGCGCCATCGCGTCCTATGTGTCCGATGACTCACGTCTCGGTGTTCTTCTCGAGCTCAATTGCGAAACCGACTTCGTGGGCGCCAACGCAACGTTTACTGCGTTCGCCTCACAGCTTGCCGAGATCGTGGCTGACGAGAACCCTGCCGACGTCGAGGTCCTTAAGAGCGCTGCTGTTCCGGGACGCGGCATAACCGTCGAGGAGCTCTTCGGTGAGCTCGTCGGAAAACTAGGCGAGTCGCTTGTCCTTGCGCGCTTCGTCCGCGAAGAGGTTTCAGGCTCCGGTGCCGTTGCCACCTACATTCACGGTGGGGCGAAAATCGGTGTGATGGTCACCTTTAATTTCAAGAAGGACGAGACCGGCTCAAACGCCGTATTCAAATCCTATGGTCGTGATGTCGCCATGCAAGTTGCAGCTGCCGACCCGATTGCGCTATCTCGTGCCGATTTCGATCCCGCGGTTGTCGAGCATGAGCTTTCAATCTATAAAGCGCAAGCCGCAGATTCCGGCAAGCCTGAAGCGATTCAAGCAAAGATTGCGGAAGGTCGCCTCAATAAGTTCTTCAAGGAGCAGGCTCTCATCGAGCAGGCCTTCGTCAAGGACCCCGACATTTCCATCGACGAGTACACCAAGAAGATCGGAAAGGAAATCGGTGACGAGATTACCGTCGTCGGTTTTGAGCGATTCAACCTCGGAGAGTCTGCAAAAGAAAACGCGGATGCCGAGTAGTCGTTTCGGTAATATTTAAAGTTAATGAGCCCCCCGACGGGGGCTCATTCTGTGCGTCGCCGAATGCGCCGATTAGACTTTTTAGTACTATGAGGGCTCACTCTACGTTAAACTAAGGTTGTGCCGATATGTCAAGCCACTATGTTTTGGAGAGCGCATGAAGATAAAACGAGTTTTGTTAAAACTCTCTGGTGAAGCGTTGATGGGCAATCGCGGGTACGGTATCGACCCGGTAGTCATCGACTCTTTGGCCGCACAACTGAAAGCCGTCGTCGAACAGGGCTTTGAGATTGCAATCGTGGTCGGCGGCGGTAACATATTCCGAGGCCTTGCGGCGTCGGCAAACGGGATGGACAGGGCGACCGGAGATTACATGGGTATGCTCGCCACCGTCATGAATGCGCTCGCTTTGCAAGACGGTCTCGAGCGCGCCGGTATTTTCACTCGAGTCATGAGTGCGATTAACATGCAACAAGTAGCCGAGCCCTATATCAAACGACGCGCTGTGCGCCATATGGAAAAAGGCCGCGTCGTCATTTTTGCCGCCGGTACCGGAAACCCGTATTTCACCACCGATACGACGGCTGCTTTGCGCGCCTGCGAAATCGGAGCGGATTGCGTAATGAAAGCCACACGCGTCGATGGGATATTCGACAAAGATCCGAAAAAATATCCCGATGCGAAAAAGTATGATTCTCTCAGCTACATCCAAGTACTCAACGATGGTTTGCAAGT
Source organism: Coriobacteriia bacterium (assembly GCA_016649875.1). NCBI lineage: Bacteria > Bacillati > Actinomycetota > Coriobacteriia > Coriobacteriia bacterium. The sequence continues at coordinate 26,047 of JAENWW010000015.1, read as the reverse complement.
TATGGACTCGACGGCCATCTCGCTTTGCATGGACAATGATTTACCGATTATCGTATTCAATATGGAGATAGAAGGAAATATCGAACGGGCACTTAACGGAGAGCATGTCGGAACCATTGTGAAGGGTGACTAACATATGATAAACGAAGTGATAGATAGCACAAAAGACCAAATGGAGTCCATACGAAAATCGCTTCAGCTTGAATTTTCGAATGTACGGACCGGACGGGCTTCCGTCGCAGTTTTCGACCGAGTCATGGTCGATGCATACGGAGCACAGATGCCTCTCAATCAAACCGCAGGCATTCGTGTGCTCGATTCACAAACAATCGCAATAGAGCCGTGGGATAAAGGACTTCTCGCCGCAATCGAGAAGGCGATTCAAGGCAGTGACCTCGGCATCAACCCCAACAACGACGGGCAAGTCATTCGCGTGACATTTCCTTCTTTGACGGGAGAGCGTCGCAGGGAGTTGACGAAGCTTTGTAAGACGTATGCTGAGGAGGGTCGCGTACACGCCCGCAATGTTCGACGTGACGCAAATCAAAAAATCGAAAAAATGTCGAAAGACATCTCCGAAGATGACATTCGACGCGGTGAAGCAGAAATTCAAAAAATCACCGACACGGCTATTAAATTGATCGATGATAATCTGAAGTCCAAAGAAGCAGAGGTTATGGAGGTTTAACCTCGTGTCCGATTTTTTTACCTCATATGAGTCGAGAATGCTATTGAGCGAGTACAACGATAAGCGTGCTCCGCTTCATGTTGCCATAATAATGGACGGTAACGGACGCTGGGCGAAAGCTCAGGGGAAGCCTCGACTGTTCGGACATAAAGCGGGCGCGAACGCCGTGAGAGAAGCTATCGCTGCGGCCATCGAGCTCAAGGTGAAGCATCTCACGATATTTTCTTTTTCATCGGAGAATTGGTCCCGCCCCAAAGATGAGGTTTTCGGCCTCATGGCGTTGTTCATCGAAGTACTGACGCGCGAGCTGGCAAACCTCAACGAAATGAATGTGTGGGTTTCGGTTATCGGAGACATGGTCGGACTGCCCGAAAAAACGCGGTCGGCATTTGAGAATTGCGTCACATCCACACAGAATAACGATGGGCTCAATTTAATCGTCGCGCTCAACTACGGTTCACGTGCAGATATCACCGATGCGGTGGTGGGTATTGCGAAAAATGTCGCGGACGGAACGCTGGGAATAGAGGATGTAACGCAGGATTATATTTCCTCCGCACTTTCCACGAGAACTATTCCCGATCCCGATTTGCTCATTCGAACGAGCGGGGAGCGGCGCATTTCCAACTTCTTGTTGTGGGAACTTGCCTACACGGAACTTTATTTCACCGATGAATTGTGGCCTGACTTCAATCGAGATTCACTTTTGCGCGCATTGGTGGATTTCCAGAACCGTAATCGAAGATTTGGTGGGGCATGATGCATGAGTCGAATCCCGCGGGTATAGAGCCGACGACTTTTCTTCGACGCACCATCACCGGAGGAATATACGGAGTCGTGGTCTTGGCGGCCATATTGATAGGGAATAACTATTTCGCTCTGCCTCTGCTCTGCTCGGCGTTCGGGATAATAGGCACCCACGAGTTCTATAATCTCACCGCGCCGAAAATGAACAAATTCGCACGCACCGTCGGCTCGATTCTCGCCGTCGCCTTGCCGATAGTCACCTATATTTCGCTGGCATTCGTTCCCGAGAATCCCGTCATCGGGACAGGAGGTCTTGCAGGACTGATCGGTTTGTTTTATGCGGTTGCGGTTGCGCTGCTTTTTTATATTTGTTGGGTGGCTTTAACACCCACCTCGCACGCGAAAGATGCCGCACTTTCTTTTTTCGGTGCTATTTATCTCGGTGTTCCTCTGAGCTTTTTGATTCTCATTCGTAATATGGAGCAGGGAGTTTATCTGGCTCCCATGGTGGTCATCAGCGTGTGGGCGTTTGATTCGTTCGCCTATATCGGCGGTTCGCTCTTCGGACGGCATAAGCTGGCGCCGATCATTTCTCCTAAAAAATCTTGGGAGGGATTTGTCGCCGGTTTGGCCGGTGCTGTGATAATTTGGGAAATTCTCCCCCTTATCACTAAGAACAAATATAGTTTTTCAGCCGCTTTGCTCGTCGGCGCAATCACTTCTTTTGCTTCGTTGGTCGGTGATCTTTTTGAGTCACGTATCAAGCGTGAGGCTAAGCAAAAAGATTCGGGAACGTTATTGCCGGGTCACGGTGGGCTTCTGGACCGATTGGACTCAACATTGGCTGTATCGCTCGTAATGTTTTTACTGTTATCGACAGCCGGAGTCTTGCTCGGGGTGGTGACTCTCTAGCTCATGAAAACAGTCGCGATTTTGGGGTCTACGGGCTCCATCGGAAAACAGACGCTCGATGTTGTGAAGAATTTCCCCGAAGAATTCAGGGTGGTGGCTTTGGGCGCGTTTTCTTCTTATGAGTCAGTGGCACAACAGGCCCGACAGTTTACGGTGAATGACCTCGCCATGGCGCAATCGGCGTCGGCTGAGCGTCTTTCGAGCGAGTTGCCCGCTTGCAATGTGGGCTCGGGCGATGAAGCGATGGTCGAGCTCATCGAACGTTCGAATCCAGACATCGTCATCAACGCTCTGGTCGGCTCGGCGGGACTGCGGGTAACCGCAGCTACGCTTAAGGCCGGAAAGCGATTGGGTTTGGCCAACAAGGAATCTCTCGTCGTCGGCGGCGATATCATCATTCCCCTGGCTGCTCCCGGACAGCTCATTCCCGTCGATTCCGAACATTCGGCTATTTTTCAGTGTCTCCTCGGTGAAAGTCCATCGGAGATCTCGCGTATCTGGGTCACGGCGAGCGGGGGGCCGTTCAGAGATCGAGATCGTACGTATCTCGCCTCGGTGAAAAAAGAACAAGCTCTCGCACACCCCACATGGAATATGGGAGCGAAGATAACCATTGATTCTTCGACACTGATGAACAAGGGTCTCGAGGTCATCGAAGCGCATCATCTTTTCGATATGGATTACGATTCGATTTCTGTCGTGGTCCAGCCCCAAAGTCGTGTTCACTCCATGGTCGAGTACCTCGACGGATCCGTTAAGGCCCATCTCGGAGTCGCCGACATGAGGATTCCCATCCAATATGCGCTGAGCTACCCCAAGCGTTTCGCCTCACCGGTCGCGCCTCTCGATTTTACGTGCATCGGGTCGCTTGATTTTTTTCCCCCCGACACCGATACGTTTCGATGTCTCGATCTCGCCTATGCGGCGGGACGACTCGGCGGAACCGCCCCCGTGGTGCTCAATGCGGCCAACGAGATCGCGGTCGCGGCGTTTTTGCAAGATCGCATAGGTTTTCTCGACATAGAACATATCGTCGAAGAGTCTCTCAGCCATTTCGATGTCGAGCCCGTGGAGTCGATCGAACACATCGAACAAGTTGATGCGCGAACAAGGATTTTTGCTGAAAAGTTGTCTGTTTCTCTTTAATCGCTTTCCTCGGTCCGTATAGTGTTACTAAGGTATTTTCTTTTCGATTCAGGAGATTTCATGTCATTGACGATTGCAGCGATATTTTGGGGAATTGTTACGTTTTCTCTCCTCGTGGTGCTTCACGAAGGAGGACACATGCTCGTTGCTCGAGCATTCGGAGTCAAGGTACACGAGTTCTTCATCGGGCTACCGGGTCCGAGTCTTTCTTTTCAGGCGAAGGGTACGCGCTACGGCGTGACAGCCATTCCTCTGGGTGGCTATGTTCGCATTTCCGGTATGGAGGGGGACACTCAAAATCTGCTTCTCGAGCCTGTTCTCTGCTATCTGACGGTTGAGCGGCATGCCGATCTCGCAAAACTCGCCGCGCATTTCAATGCCGAGGAAGATGAGATCATTTCAACGATGAATACGCTCGAGGACTGGAGCGCGGTGGTTGTAGATACGAAAGGTGACGCGTGGAGCTCTGCGTTCGAACAGGCAGAAGCAGAGAGCCCCGATTCGTTGATGGAAAAAGCACAAGTGCACACGTTTCTCGCTTTGAAAACGTGGCAACGAGTCGCCGTGCTGTCTTCGGGGGTCGTCGTCAATATCGTTACGGCTCTCGCCGTGTTCACGATAGTGCTGTCGGGGTGGGGTTATTATTCCGATCTCGGACACATCGATCCCGTCAAAGGCGGACCCGCGTATTCGGCGGGCTTGAAAGCGAATGATAAAATCACTGCAATCGACGGAAAGTCGGTCGTCGGAGTTTCATCGATTGCGCCGCTTTTGGCATCTTCTTATAACGTGGGAGAGAGAGTCAACGTTCAAGTCAGTCGTAGCGGAAAAATCTTTTCCGAAGAAGTCGAACTCGGGTCGAATCCGACCACAAAAAAGCCATATCTCGGCGTGCAAAGTCATATGACGCATGTGAAGTCTTCGGTGGGTTCCTCGCTGGCCAAATCATTCGGCTATGTCGGTCTCACGTTCAAAGCACTCGCAGGCTTCTTCAATCCCCGTACCTTTAAGGCGTCTGCCGCGCAGTCTTCAAGTATCGTAGGTATTTCGGTGATGGCGGCCAAAGCCGCCGAAACGAGTGCGCTTGATTACATCTGGCTTATCGCCGCCATCTCTCTTTCTCTCGGTATTATGAATATCTTGCCGATTCCTCCGCTGGACGGTGGAAAAATAGCCATCGAATTATTTGCAGGTATCCGGAAAAAGCCGGTTTCCATGAAAGTTCAAACAGGTCTTTCTCTCGCCGGTTTTGCGCTTTTATTTTTGTTGGTAATTGTACTTACGGTCAATGACTTCAGTCATATTCTCGGATAAGAGGAGTAGTGTGGCACTATGGTACAGTCAAGAATAACTCGACAGGTCTCGGTCGGAGGAGTCCGTATCGGAGGAACTGATCTTCCCGTCATTCAGTCGATGACTAACACGGACACGAAAGACCATCAAGCCACGCTCGAGCAAATCGAACGGCTGAAAGATGCAGGATGCGAGATTATTCGCGTTGCGGTTCCTTGCATCGAATCACTGAAGGCTTTCGGGATAATCTGTGAGAATTCGCCACTCCCCGTAGTCGCCGATGTGCATTTCGATTATAGATTGGCAATCGAGGCAACTAAGCTCGGGGCTGCCAAGTTGAGAATCAATCCCGGAAACATCGGATCGCTTGACAGGGTCGAAGCGGTTATCGTCGCGGCAAAGGAAGCTTCGATTCCCATAAGGATCGGAGTGAATGCTGGCTCTTTGGCGAAAAATTGTCAAGATCCTTCTGTTCCGTTGGCGACAAGGCTTGTCTCGTCCGCCCTTGAATTTTGTTCGTTTTTCGAAGCACACGAATTTTTCGATATCGTGATTTCGGCCAAAGCGAGCAGCGTCAGGACCACCATCGACGCATACCGTTCGCTTGCACAAAAAACCGACTATCCGCTTCACATCGGTGTCACCGAGTCCGGTACCGAATTCGGCGGGTCGATAAAGAGCGCTGTCGGTCTCGGAACACTTCTCGAAGCCGGTATCGGGGACACGTTGCGTGTGTCTCTGACCGCCGATCCCGTCAAAGAAGTAGAGGCCGCTTGGGAGATTTTGGCTGCGCTCGACATCAAGCGCAATCATCCCGAACTCATCAGTTGCCCGACGTGTGGGCGTTGTCAAGTCGACATGATACCTCTTGCGCAAGAGGTCGAAAGGCGCCTTAAAAATGAGGCCCCGAATCTAAAGATCGCCGTAATGGGCTGTGTGGTCAACGGGCCCGGCGAGGCTCGAGAGGCCGACTTCGGTATAGCGTGCGGAAAATCCGACGGCATTATCTTTTCTCACGGCGAGCCGCTTCGAAAAGTTGCAGAAGATCGTCTCGTCGACGCACTCTTCGAAGAAATAAGAGCACGAGCTCACTAGGAGAGGTACTTTTTGCTATTCTAGAATGACGCACGATTTTCCCTATCGCATGTATCGCGATAGGGCCGAGGAATGGATTATAGATGAAATCGTTTTTTAAAATGTCTGAAACTTATGCTCCGACCTTAAAGGAAGTTCCCGCAGAGGCCGAGCTTGCAAGCCACCGGCTTCTCTATCGGTCGGGAATGATTCGTAAATCAGCCGCCGGCATCTATTCGTTCTTGCCGTTGGGCTTTCGCGTTCTGTCCAAGATAGAAGATATCGTTCGTGAAGAGATGGCGGAAATCGGTTGTCAGGAACTACTGCTTCCCGTCGTGCAACCGGCGGAACTGTGGAAAGAGTCGGGCCGTTGGGACGTATACGGTCCGGAACTTGCACGGTTCACCGATCGCCACGGACGAGGATTTTGCCTCGGACCGACACATGAGGAAATCATAACCTCGTTGATTCGCGCCGACGTGCGTTCGTATCGGGAACTTCCTCTGTCGCTTTTTCAAATAAACATGAAGTTTCGTGATGAAATTCGTCCGCGGTTCGGTCTTTTGCGTGGTCGCGAATTCATCATGAAAGATGCGTATTCGTTTCATGAGACACAAGAGTCGCTGCAAGAACACTATGATCTGCAGGCCATGGCGTACGGTCGTATCTGCGAACGCCTCGGACTTGTGTATCGACCGGTTGAGGCCGACAGCGGTCAGATAGGTGGCAAGGTCACCACCGAGTTCATGGCGCTGGCCGATGCCGGAGAAGCCGAGTTGGTATATTGCGACTGTGGCTATGCGGCTAATACCGAGGTCGGCGAGGCCGTATTCGAACGCATTCCCGTTTCAGCAAAGCCTGTTGAAATCAAGAAGATATCAACTCCGGGCACATCGACCATCTCCGCGCTTGCAAAGTTTCTCGACGTCGAGGAGTCTCAAACGGTTAAGGCTCTGGCGGGTAAAACCCCCGAAGGAATTTTGGTGCTTTTCTTCGTTCCGGGAAATCGTGACCTCAATATGATCAAAGCTACGAACCTCATTGGTGATTTTGCTTTGCTCGAGGAGGAAGATTTTGTAAAATTCGGGATCGTGAAAGGGTTCATCGGACCGGTTGGCGTGCCTGCGAAAACTCGTATCATCGCCGATGGAAGTCTCGAAAACGATAGGGCATGGATCGTCGGTGCGAATGAGAAAGATTTCCACTTCGCGGGCGCTTCGATCGGTCGAGATTTCAATGTCGAGATGTTCGCGGATTTGACGACTGCCCGTGCGGGCGATAGTTGCCCTCAATGCGGAGCGGTGCTTGATACCGCACGCGGCATAGAGGTCAGTCAAGTCTTCCAACTGGGAAAACGATATTCGGAAAGCATGAACGCCACCTATCTCGATGCGAACGGGAAAGAGCAAAACTTCTTCATGGGATGTTACGGTGTGGGAATTTCGCGTTCGCTCGCCGCTGTCATAGAACAAAATAACGATGAACACGGAATCATATGGCCGATGAGCATCGCTCCGATGGAGGTCGTCGTCGTTCCGCTTGCAAAAGAGGGGGATGACGCGTTCAGAGTTGCCGAAGACATCGCCCGCGAACTTGCAGATTCCGGAATCGAGACGGTGTTTGACGATCGGTCGGAACGCGCAGGCGTTAAATTCGCCGATGCCGATCTCATAGGTTGGCCGGTGCAAGTCGTGCTCGGCAAAAAAGGATACGAGAACGGGACTGCCGAGGTGAAACTCCGTGGTACCGAGGGTAAGGTCGAAGTGCCTTTGAATGATGTGGCTTCGCATGTCGCAAATCTCGTGAACACGGAAAAACTCAGGTTCAACTAGCGTGAGCTGCGTTTGAATATCCCGGTTCGCAATGGTATAATCTCTGCGGTAGAGAAAATTAACGGTAACTTTTGAGAAGTGGGTTCACACCCGCTTCTTTTGTTGATGTAGCAAAGAATTAAGGTGGTGTTCATGAAATTCAAAGAGCTGAAAGAGCAGATGATTGCCCTGCTTGAGCCTCTCGCAGAAGAGAGCGGATACGAACTGGTCGATATCGATATCAGCGGTTCGATGTCAAATCCCGTCATTGCGGTTATGCTCGACCACCCGCAGGGAATCGACCTCGAGAAAATCGTTACAGCCAATGAATGGGTGGATGCCGCTCTCGATGAAGCCGACTTCATCGGTTCAAGCTACATTCTCGAAGTTTCCTCGCCGGGTATCAATCGTCCTTTGAGAAAGGCCGAAGATTTCGTACGTTTTTCCGGGAGCGATGTGCACATAAAGATTGATGCACCGAAGGGGAAGCAGGCAAATTTCAAAGGTGTTTTAAAGGGCATCGATAAAGATGCCGTTCGTATCGAGTGTGAAGATGTACTCAGAGAAATCAAGTTCGATTCGATTATATCGGCTCGGTTGTCGACTAAAATAGACTTCAAGAGTGGAGAAAGGAAATAAAAATGGTAAAGAAAGAACCGAAACCGACATTGATGGATATTCTCCACGATGTTGCCACAGAGCACGGCATAGACGAATATGATTTCCTCGATAAACTTGAGACGGCGCTTGCACCTAAGTTCGTTCGTGTTCTTGGCCTCGTGAACAACTGCCGCGTTACGTTGAACACCGAAGACGGCACGCCGTATGTCTACGAGCTTGTGCCCGTCGGTGAGATCGACCCTGAAACCGATGAAGCCGAGAGTTATGAAGAGGTCGACGTCACTCCGAAAGACAAATCTCGCATCGTCGCGCTCGAGGCGAAGAACATCGTCAATCAAATGATTCGCGAAGCTCGCCGTGAAAAAATCGTGGAGGAGTATGTGGGGCGTATCGGTGAGTGTGTGACCGGCGAAGTCCAACAGTTTAACAAGGGATTCACCTTGATTAAGTTGCGCGAGAACCTTGAAGCCGAACTCCCCTCAAAGGAGCAGCCCTCTAATGAGCACTACTCGCACAACGAGCGGCTTAAAGTTTACATCATCGACGCTCGTCGTGCCAAGGGGAGTGATTACTCGATTATCGTTTCCCGTAAGCACCCCGGTCTCATCAAGCGTCTGTTTGAAATCGAAGTGCCCGAGGTCTACGACGGAATAGTCGAAATAAAGGCTATTGCGCGTGATGCCGGTGTTCGTTCGAAAGTGGCCGTTTGGAGTAAAGAGCCGGGTCTCGATCCCGTCGGAGCATGCGTCGGACCGAAAGGCAACCGCGTGCGTCAAGTGGTGCAGGATCTGCGCAATGAACGTATCGACATCATTCCTTGGAGTGATAATTCGGCGGCATACATCAAGTCTGCGCTTTCACCGGCGAAAGTCGATAGAGTGTTGACCAATGAAGAGACCCATACCGCAACGGTTATAGTACCGAGCGATCAACTTTCCTTGGCAATCGGCAAAGAAGGCCAAAACGCTCGACTCGCCGCACAGCTGACCGGATGGCGCATCGATATCAAGAGTACCGATATGGCCGCACAGGCCGGACTCATCGAAGCGACGACTCTTGCAGCTGGTGCCATGGATGACCTTGCCGAAATCGATACGCGTTGCATTGCCGAGAATGCGGATGGTACACGGTGTCGCAACCATGCACGCCCCGGTTCACAATACTGCGGTGTTCATGATAAGGAGGGCGCGCAGGCCTAATGAAGTCGCACAAAGCACCGATAAGAACATGTATAGGCTGTCAGCAATCAAGTGACAAACGGCGGTTCGTTCGGTTCGTTCGGACCGTCGAAGGAAACGTCGAGCTTGATGCGACCGGAAAGTCTAACGGCCGAGGTGCTTATGTGTGCGCGCAACCCGATTGTTTCGAACTCGCCTACAAACGTCGTAGGCTCGCCTCGGCACTTCGCGTTGCGCTCAGTGAAGATGATTATGACCGTCTACGGCGTGACTTTAACGTCCTTATATCACCGGCGTGTGAACGCAAGGAGAGTGACTGCTAATGGCAGGAATCAAAGTACATGAGCTTGCAAAAGAGTTCGGAATGTCAAGTAAAGAGCTGATGACTCATTTGGAGAAGCTCGGAATACCGGCAAAGAGCCACGCGACGAGCCTCGTCGATGCGTATGTCGACATGGTACGCGCTTCTTTAGCCACGGTCATCGAAAGTCACAAGGCTGAAATCGAAGCCGAGAAGACGAAGGCCGAGGCTGAGATCGCGCAGAATGCGGTGCAGGAAGAAGAGGCGCGCAAAGCTGAAGAATTGAAGCGCCGCAAGGCCGAGGAAGGCGAGCGCAAACGTCGTGAAGAAGAGCGCAAGCGTCGTGAAGAAGAGAAGGCGCAAGCTGAAATCGAAGCGCGTACTCGCGCTCAAGAGGAAAATGATGCTCTGATCGAGAGCCCCAAAGCGGTTGTCGAGGAGGCTCCTCCGATAGAAAAGAAGAAGACGCCGACCGATGCGCTCGAGGCGGCAATCGCTGCAGAATCACAACGCCTTGCAGAAAAAGCCAAAGAAGAAAGTGCAGCCAAGGTCGCAAAGAAAACTTCGAAGAAAACTTCGAAAGGCGGCGCGGTTCATCCCGATAGTGCTAAAAAGCCCTCTGGAGCAGGTATGACTCCGGAAGTCCCTTCACCGGCACAGCCTCCAATAAGTGAGGAAGATCGATACGCTCAGATGGCTCGTCAGGCTGAAAAGATTCAGCGAGATAAAGTTTTGGCGGAGATGAAGGCCGAAGTCGCCGCGGCGCAGGCGCAAAACGCATCGAAAAAGAAGAAGAAAAAGAAACACGGCGAAACGGTCGAAGAAAACGTCGTCCAAGAATCGAAAAATCCCAATGAAATCGATCTTCCGCACGGTGGGGAGGCCGTATCGGTGCCTGAAGGCTCGACTGTCGCACAAGTCGCGGAGTTGCTCGATGTCGCGACCAACGATATCATCAAGCGCCTGTTCCTGCTGGGAAATCCTCTTACGCTTACACAGACGATGAGTAACGATCTTATCGAGCTCATCTCCGGTGACCTCGAGCGAGAGGTCACCATAGCGACTGTAGCCGATGAAATGACCTGGACGTTCGAGGACGATCCCAAAGATCTCACCCCTCGTTCTCCGGTCGTCACCGTCATGGGTCACGTCGATCACGGCAAGACTTCTCTGCTCGATGCGATTCGCGAAACCGGCGTTGCGGCTTCGGAGGCAGGCGGAATCACTCAGCATATCGGTGCGTCGGTCGTTTATAAAAACGGACGAACCATCACCTTCATCGATACCCCGGGACACGAAGCCTTTACGGCCATGCGTGCTCGAGGCGCGGAGATCACCGACATCGTAATCTTGGTCGTTGCCGCCGATGACGGCGTCATGCCGCAAACCGTCGAGGCCATAAGCCACGCCCGTGCCGCCGGCGTTCCCATAATCGTCGCGGTCAACAAAGTCGATAAGGAGGGTGCGAATCCCGACCAAGTCCGACAAATGCTCACGGAGTATGAACTCGTGCCTGAAGAGTGGGGCGGAAAGAATATCTTCGTCAACGTTTCTGCCAAAATGCGCATAGGTATAGATGATTTGCTCGAAATGGTTTTGCTGCAAGCAGACATGCTCGAGCTCAAGGCGAATGAAAATGCGCCGGCGTTCGGTACGGTCGTCGAGGCGAAGCTCGATAAAGGGCGCGGCCCGGTTGCAACCGTTCTCGTACAACGCGGTACCCTTCATGTCGGAGAAACGCTTGTCGCCGGCACCGCTCACGGACGCGTCCGTGCTTTGATAGATCCGTTCGGTAAACACGTCAAGAGCGTCGGTCCCTCTCAACCTGCCGAGATTCTCGGGCTCGGTAGCGTACCGAGTGCAGGTGACGAGTTCCTCGTATTCGAGGACGAACGTTCAGCTCGTGCATTGGCCGATGATCGAGCGATGAAACAACGCCTTCGCGAGCATGCGGCCACTAAGCGCCATGTATCCCTCGATGATTTGTTCTCGCAAATCGAAGCCGGCGAGCTGCAGACTCTCAACCTCATCGTTAAAGTCGACGTTCAAGGATCGATTGAGGCGTTGAGAGATGCTCTCGATAAGATGGACCAAACCGAAGTTCGTATCGATGTCATCCATGCGGCGGTGGGTGGAATCACCGAGACCGATGTTCAGCTTGCGGCCGCATCCGATGCAATCATCATCGGATTCAATGTTCGTCCGACGCCGAATGCGAAAGCGATGGCTGCCGAGGAAAAAGTCGACATCCGAATGTATCGCGTCATCTATAAGGCGATTGAAGAAATCAACGCGGCTCGCGTCGGTCTTCTCGCGCCTGAATTCATTGAAGAAGACACAGGTCGAGCAGAAGTTCGCGATTTGTTCAAGGTTCCGAAAATGGGCGTCATCGCCGGATCGTATGTTCTCGAAGGCGAGATTTCGCGAGAAGATAAGATTCGTGTGGTGCGCGACAGCACGGTGATTTTCGAAGGAAAAATCGGGTCTTTGAGGCGATTCAAGGATGACGTCAAGTCGGTGAAATTCGGCTTCGAGTGTGGTATCGGCGTAGAAGGGTATCAAGACCTTAAGGCAGGCGATTTCATCGAGTCATATAAAATCGTCGAGGTCGCCCGGGAAAACTAACGTGAAAGTGGAGGTGGCATTATGAGCCGTGAATCTTTCGGTCGAAAAAACGATGAGTTGATACGCGAAGCAGTTGCCCTAATCATCACTCGGGAAATTAGTGATCCGCGTCTTTCATTGATTACCGTCACGGGAGCTAAGACGAGTCCCGATAAAAGTGTTGCGACGATTTATGTGAGCGCCGAACCCGGACGCTACGATGATGTATTGGCGGGTCTCGAGTCGGCTAAGGGGCGCATCCGCAGTCTTTTGGGCAAATCTTTGACGTGGCGTGTGACTCCCGAGCTCAGATTCTTCATCGACGAGTCGATTGATGAAGGAGAACGCATCGGAGCCGCGTTGCTCGATGTTCCCCCGACGTTGCGTCCCGACGATTCGGATTCTTAAAGATAGTCTGTGAAAGGCGTGCACATGTCATTTGAATCCGTGCTTGAAACAATCAATGCCCTCACGGGCGAATCGGTAGTGGGAATCTGTGCTCATACTCGACCCGACGGCGATGCTGTCGGGTCGGTGCTTGCACTGGCCCATGCTCTCGATTCTTCCGGCATCAAAGCCGTTCCGCTGCTCGCAGATGAGACGAGCGCTCCCGCCACGTATGCGTGGTTGCATGGTTTTCCTCTGTATGAAATGCCTTCTCAAACCGTAGCTACGCACTTCAATCTTCTCATTGTGGTCGATACTCCCAATGTAGCGCGATTAAGCGGCGGCAGTGCTTACCTGCACCGGTCGGACGCGTCTCTTCTCATCGATCATCATCCACCGCTCGATCGATATACCGATACCGCGTGGATCGATGTCGAGTATGCGGCAAGCGCACAACTCGTCTGGGCGCTCTTGAAAGCTTCACGTTACGAATGTGCTCCCGCGGTGGCGACGGCATGCTATGCGGGTCTCATAAGCGACACGGGTCGCTTCCAGCACGTGAACACGACATCACGCGTACTGCGCGATGCAGCCGATATGGTTGACGGGGGAGCAGACCCGAGTTCGATATCCACACGGCTGTTCAATTCGAAGTCGTTGGCGGTGCTCGAGCTTGAATCTCTCATATTGGCGAAGCTCGCCGTGACAAACGGAGGGTACGTCGCTTATTCCGTCGTCTCCGATGAAGACTACTCTGTCACCGGTGCTTCCAAGGCGGAGGGCGAAAATCTCATCGAACTCATACGGGCGCTCGACGGCATACGTGTAGCTATTTTGTTCAGCAAAACTGCACAGGGCGTGCGGGTGTCTTTGCGCTCGAAATCAGATTTCGATGTTTCGAGCGTCGCCCACACGTTCGGCGGAGGAGGCCACAAGGCGGCGGCCGGTATCACGTGGCCCGATTCGAAAGCTTCGGTGGAGACCGTTCTTTCAAGCATTCTTCCGTTGCTGCCACGACCGTAAAACAGGTATCCGAGATGAAACATGAGTAAATCTCTCACAAATCAACCGTCCATGAACGGTGTCATCCTCGTCGACAAACCGGCAGGGTGGACGAGCCATGACGTCATAGCAAAGTTGCGTAACGCTTCGGGTGTGCGACGTATCGGTCACGCCGGAACGCTCGATCCGCTTGCGACGGGTCTCTTGGTGGTTCTCGTCGGTACGGCCACACGTTTGAGCGATAAACTTACGGCGCACGCGAAAACCTACAGGGCCACGGTGACTTTCGGCGCGGCTACCGATACCGATGACAGCGAAGGAAGCGTCATAGCCTCAGCAAAGGTCGATTCTTTTGTATTCGATATCGCTTTCGCCGCAAAGGTTCTTTCCGATCTCGTCAAAGTGCATATGCAGGTTCCTCCGCAATACAGTGCCATAAAAGTCGGGGGAAAAACCGCCCATCGCAGTGCTCGTGAAGGGGTGAAGGTCGAACTTGCACCACGCGAAATCGAAATTTATGATGCCCGACTCATATCGGTTGATTCGCAGTTGCAAACATGGGATATCGAGCTCAGCGTGTCGAAAGGCACCTATATTCGATCGATTGCGCGAGATCTCGGCGCCGAACTCGGTTGTTTCGGGCACATCAGCGCTTTGCGGCGCGTGAGAACGCTCGACGGTAATCTCGACGTCGCCGATGCATTCACTTTGGAGGAACTTCTCGATCTTTCGAAAAAACCGGGATCGCTTTCGCACGCGTTCACAAGAATCGAAAACCTCGGCCTCAAGGGACGCGTGGTCGATGCCCTCGATGAGGATACCGTTTCAGGACGTAGTCTTTATGCGCCGAAACCGACGAACAAGATGAGCGGTTCGCCGTGCGATGACAAAATCGCCCTTGCAATGTCGTATGACGGTCGCTTGCTCGGGCTCTATAAGAGAGATGAAGCATTCGATGCGGTTGCACGGAACCCTGATTTGCAAAAATTCAATCCGAATGTAATTTTTCGGGGAGGAATCATGCAGCGTAATATCGGAAGAAGCGTCGTGACGCTCGGGGTTTTCGACGGTGTTCACAAAGGGCATCGCGAGCTTGTGAAGCGCGTCGTTTCACGCGCCGAAGAGCTGTCCGTGCCCTCGGTTGTGATCACATTCGATCCGCCACCGGGAACTGTGGTACGCAGCGAACATGTGCCGGCGCCGATTACCGGGCTGTGTGAACGTATCGAACGACTCAAAAGCCTCGGTGTCGATGAGGTGGTGATCATCCCGTTCACTCGGGACTTAGCCGATACGGGCGGGCATGATTTCGTCGACGGTCATTTGTTCTCGCGGTGTACTCCCACAGAAATAATCGTGGGAGAAAACTTCCGTTTCGGCCACGGTGGCCGGTGCGGTATAAAAGAACTGGCCGAGTATTGTAAACCGTACGGTACCACCGTGATCGCCTCCGTGCTTGAGGAATCGGGAGCTGAACGGATCAGTTCGACGCGCATCAGAACGCTCTTGGAAAAAGGAGATATCACGGCTGCGCGAGATTTGCTCGGACATCCGTATAAACTGTCGGGCTATGTGTCGAAGGGAGAGCAATTCGGCCGCACGATCGGTGTGCCGACGGCCAACGTCAAACCTTTTGTGGCTCCGATGGTTCCTTGCGGCGGTTATCGCGCTCTCGTACGGTTTCTCGACGGTTCGAGTCGTGAAAGCGCGGTATTTATCGGATCGCCTCGCGACGATTGTCAAAAACCGACTGTCGAAGCGCACTTATTCGACTTTTCCGGTGACCTTTACAACACCTATCTCGAAGTCGAACTCATCGAAAAAGTCACCGATATCGCTCGCTATCCGGACAAAGAGGCGCTCGGCGTCGGTATCGCTCAGCAAGTCGAACGTATTAAAAAGAGCCATTCGACGGTACGAGTCGAATAAATGCACTAATCGGCTGTATAAAGTAAAGTGTTGCTTTACATGATACTTTTTTTGGTCGTATCATCTTTTCAGGGTACTTTAGGGAACCGCTCATATGAGTGCGAAGATGGAGGAAGACTATGGCGTTACCACAGTTGTCAGCAGAAGACCGAACAAGGAATCTAGCAAAAGCCGCAGAGATGCGCTCGAAGCGTTCCGTTTTGCGTACTGAAATCAAAGAGGGGAAAATCACGCTCGTTGAAATTTTGGAAAAAGCAGCTGACCCCGTCGTCGGTCGCATGAAGGTTTCGACACTCATTGAATCCTTGCCGGGCTTCGGTAAAGCTAAAACCAGTGCTTTGATGGATTCACTCGGCATTTCTCCCAGTCGTCGCGTTCAGGGTCTCGGACAGCGTCAACATGAGGAATTGCTCAAGGTCCTTTCGTAGGTGGATGGGCGTTTGCGCAAAGGTAACTTATTTATAATTTCAGGCCCCTCGGGCGCAGGAAAAGGAACTCTTGTGAAGGAGATTCTTTGTCGTGTGCCCGATGCATGGCTGTCCGTATCCGCCACAACACGCAGCATGCGTCCCGGTGAAGTCGCCGGAATCAGCTATTATTATGTCTCACGCGAGCAGTTTCAAGCGCTTATCGATACCGGCGACCTTCTCGAATATTCGAAACATTTTTCCAATTATTACGGGACTCCCAAAGCGCCTGTCGAGAAGCATGTTGCGGCCGGCAAGCAGGTAATTTTGGAAATCGATGTGAACGGCGCTCTTCAGGTTCAAAAAATTGCGCCTTATGCCGTTACGATTTTCGTGGAGCCTCCTTCGATCGAGGAATTGAAGAGTCGCCTCATAAAGCGCGGAACGGAAGCGCCGCAACAAATAGAGGAAAGAATTAATCGTGTAAATAGCGAGTTGGGGTTCAAAGCACGTTATAATCATATAGTCGTCAACGATGATTTATCTCAAGCGTGCGATGAGCTCACTGCTATTATCGATTCTCACGCGCGTATCATAAAGGAGTAGGAATGTCTGTAGTCAATCCACCTTACGATGAACTTCTCAAGCAAGTCGATTCGAAATTTACCCTCTGTACGTTGTCCTCAAAACGTGCACGTCAAATCAACGACATGATTCACGGTGTACGCGACCAGGCTCTCAATGTCATGAGCGCGAGCGATGTTTCACGTATCACCGAGGAGAAACCGCTCTCGATTGCGATGAAAGAAATTGCAAACGGTGATGTAAAGGCTGCAGAAAAGGCTGCAGAGTAGGTTGTATTCTCACAGCTTCTCAAACGAACGATGATTTCAACCGTCTGCGTCGTCTCTTATCACGAACTCGGCCTCAAAGGTAAAAATCGGTCTAAGTTTGAACGACGTTTAATGAATAATATCGATTTTGTCCTCAAATCGAAAAAAGTGGCGCCGGCGATAAGACTTTCCGGCCGTATTCTCGTAGAAGTGCCTGAAAAGTGCGAAGCAGACGAGTTGGCACGCATGATAGCCGATATCGCCGGTGTTGCACATGTGATGATTTCATACCGTATAGGACGCTCCCTTCAAGAAATCGAGAATGTCGCGCTTCGTGTCATACGCGAGGCCGGTGCATTCAACACCTTCCGTGTCACCGCCAAACGCTCCAATACCGACTTCACCATGACGAGCCTCGAGCTCAACGAGGTCGTGGGCGCGTTTCTCGTCGAGCATACGGGCGCAAAAGTCAAACTCAAGAATCCCGACGTGAATGTTTCCATCATCATCGTCGGTGGAGATACGTTGATTTCCGCGCGGAGAATCGAAGGCATCGGAGGACTGCCGTCCGGTAGTTCGGGAAAAGTGGTGTCTCTGCTTTCAAGCGGTATCGACTCTCCGGTTGCGACGTGGCGCATCTTGCGGCGTGGTGCCATCGGCGTCGGTGTGCACTTTTCCGGTCGTCCCGCTACTTCGTCGGAGTCCGAGTTGCTTGTCAAAGATATCGGCGAGGTATTGTCGAAGACGAGCGGTATGGGCCGCATTTATGTGATTCCTTTCGGTGACATCCAAAAAGAAATCGCTTCGATAGTGCTTCCGGATTTGCGAATCATCATGTATCGGCGCGTCATGATCAAAGTGGCCGAAGCGATCGCCTCATACGAAGGCGCCACGGCGCTGGTGACCGGAGAGTCCTTGGGACAGGTGGCGTCTCAAACTCTCGAAAATATCGTCGTCGTCGATGAAGCCGCGACGCTGCCGATATTACGGCCGCTGATAGGCAACGATAAAAATGAAATCATCCTAGACGCGCGCCGTATCGGGACATTCGAAATTTCCTCTCAAAACGCTGCCGACTGCTGTACGCTTTTCATGCCTCGAAAGCCTGAAACACATGCGCGTATCGAAGCTGTGCTGAAAAATTGGGCTGAGCTAGACATCGATTCCTTTGTGGAGCGTTGTATGCAACATAAAGAATATATAGATTTTTCATGTCGAGAGTATCAGCCTCCCCATTCTTAATCTACATTGATTGATGTCGGTTACCGGATAGAGAAAGGTTGATCATGCACGAAAAGCTGCGCCGAGTTTTGAATGTCATCACGGATCGAATGTTTATCAAGACTGCTTTTTTCCTTTTCTTTGTTTTTTGCGTCATCCAACTATTCAGATTCGAAGCATGGGCGAAAGGCGAGGGAATGTTCGTCGCTCGCCCTGAGGCCGTCGCCGGTATATTGCCCGTGGGCCATTTCACGAGCTTTTTCGGTATGGTGCGCGGTGCCGGCTGGGATACCATCTTGCCGGCGGGCCTCGTGATAATCATAGGTGCGCTTGCGGTTTCGCTGCTGTTCAAGCGCGGATTTTGCGGATATATTTGTCCGGTCGGTACGTTTTGGGAGTACGGTGCTCTCATCGGTCGAAAGATTTTCGGCCATAATTTCAAATTGCCGAAATGGCTCGACTACATCGGTCGCGGCTTTCAGATTCTTTTCACCACGGCGTGTGTGGCGATATTGATGTCGGTTTCCTTGGCAGAAGTGTTTGCATTTCGCAAAATGCCGTATATGGCTGTCGCCGATTTAAAGATCATGCATGAATTCGCACACCCCGTGTTCCTCATCGCCATTATCATCAGTCTCGGGATTTCATTATTCTTAAGCCCGCTGTGGTGTCGATATCTATGTCCCGTCGGCGGGCTTTACGCACTTGTCGGTCTCGCGTCCCCTTGCAAAGTCCACCGCGACGAAGACACCTGCATCCATTGCGGAAAATGTGCCCATGCGTGCCATACACTGATCGATCCTTCGCACGTAAAAACGGTGAACAGCACTGTCTGCGACGGTTGCATGGATTGTGTGAAAGTATGTCCCGTCGAGGGTTGTCTGGAGGCAAAGGCATTCGGACGAGTGAAAATCGCACCATGGATGTGGGCCGTAGGCGTCGTCGTCTTGTGGCTGCTCATTTATTTCATCGCACGTGCGCTCGGGCAGTGGCACTCGAGCATTTCTCCGGAGACTTTCAAGCACTATATTAATAGTGGGATTTTAGAATCGACTACCAAAGGCTTCTAGTAAGTGGTACCTTGTGTACACTGTTGTATACAAGATATAGGAGTCCTTTATGGCACAAAAGCACGAGTATAACGATGGAATTGATTCGACGCTTTCCGATTTTACCGATCGCTATTCGGCCATGCGTGATTCCAATCGTTATTTTTACCTGCAGCCCACCGTCGGAAAAACGAATCATCGCGTTGCCATGAAAGATGGTTCGGAGATGGTGATGCTGGCTTCTTATTCGTATCTCGGTCTCATAGGGCATCCCGCTATCGAAGCGGCAGCCAAAGCGGCTATAGATGAATACGGTACCGGTGCCGGTGGTGTGCGTCTTTTGACGGGCACCACCGATTTGCACGAACGTATGGAAGAGCGGATCGCCCGCTTTTCCCATCGTGAGGATGCGGCGGTCTTTGCCAGCGGCTATGTCACCAACATGGCGATCATCACGTCGTTGTGCGGTCCTCACGATCTCGTCGTCATGGATAAACTCGACCACGCGTCAATCGTCGACGGATGCCTTTTGTGCGGTGCGAAATGGCGCACGTATCGCCATAACGACTTCGAGCACTTGGCAGGAATACTTGAAAAAGCTCAGGGGAATTATGAGACGGTCCTCGTCATCTCCGATTCGGTGTTTTCGATGGATGGTGACATCATGGATTTGCCGGCCATTCGCGAGGTTTGCACACGATACAATGCCCGTCTGATGGTCGATGAGGCCCATTCGATCGGAACGCTCGGCGAAACGGGCCACGGAATCGAAGAGCACTTCGATATGATTGACTCGATCGACATTAAAATGGGCACCCTCTCAAAGACGATTCCGAGTGCCGGGGGATATGTCGCCGGCGATTTCAAATTGATTAATTACATGAGGCATTTTTCTCGGCCGTTCATATTTTCCGCCGCAACGACGCCGGCTCAATGCGCAACCGCCATCACCGCGTTCGATACACTCGAAAGTGAGCCTTGGCGTGTCGAGCGGCTTCATGCCATCCAGGGCGTGTACGCGCAAGGATTGATCGATCAGGGATGGGATACGTTTCATACCGGAACATGCGTCGTGCCCGTGATGATCGGGGATGAAAGCAAGACGATGGATTTGACGAGAATGCTTTTCGATAGAGGAGTATTCGTGTGCCCCATCGTTCATCCCGCCGTTCCGAAAGGTACGGAGCGTCTTCGTACCTGTTTGATGGCGACACATACCGATGAGGACCTTCAGCAGGTGTTTGATGCCTTCGAAGAGTCGGGAAAGGCTTTGGGCCTCATCTAGTTCGGGCATTTCGGTATACTGAAAATATGAATCGACAGCTACATACCAATGTTCTAGTGGGAGTGACGGGCAGTATAGCCGCTTATAAGGCGTGCGAAATCGTTCGCAATTTGCAGAAAGCGGGACTACACGTCAAGGTCGTCATGACGCGTCACGCGCTCGAATTCGTAGGAGCTGCGACCTTTCGGGCTTTGACCGGCGAGCCGGTTGCAATCGACTTGTTCGATGAGGCGAGCGAACCGATACATCATATTTCTTTAGCCAAAGAAATCGATGTATATCTCATCGCGCCCGCCACGGCGAACGTGATTGCGAAAATAGCCCGTGGCGTTGCAGACGATTTGCTCACGACTACCGCGCTTGCCACAAATGCTCCGATAGTCATCGCACCGGCGATGAACACGGAGATGTGGTTTGATCAAGCTACGCAAGACAACATCGCCGAGCTTAAGCGCAAAGGGTTCGTGTTCGTCGAGCCCGCAAACGGCGAACTTGCGTGCGGGGATGAGGGCGCAGGTAAGCTTGAGGATTCCTCGGTGATATCCTCGGCGGTGCTTGAGGAGTTGCGCGGTTCCTCTTCGCTTTCCGGCAAGAAAGTGGTCGTCACCGCAGGCCCGACGCGTGAAGCAATCGATCCCGTGCGATATCTTACGAATAGATCCTCCGGACGGATGGGGTATGAGATTGCTCGAGAGGCGGTTAAGCGCGGTGCCGACGTCGTGCTCATCAGCGGCCCGACGAGTGTCATTCCTCCCCGAGGCGCGACGGTGATTGCCGTCGACACCGCTTTGAAGATGCATGAGGTCACTTTGTCTCAAGCAAAGGACGCAGACATCGTGGTCGGTGCCGCCGCCGTGAGCGATTATCGTTGTGCACGAGTCTCGTCCGAAAAGATAAAGCGAAACGGGGAGAGCATCGAGCTTGAGCTCATACCGAATCCCGATATCATCGCCGATGTTTGCGCCGGGCGGACAGATGGACGTCCTTTCGTCGTTGCTTTTGCGGCGGAAACGGAAAATTTCATTGAAAACGGGTTCAAAAAACTCAAGTCCAAAGGCGTCGACATGGTGGCGCTCAACGATGTCGGTCGCAGGGATATCGGTTTCGATGGTGACGAAAATGAGATCACGGTGCTGACCGAACAGGGGAGCGTCGAATTGCAAAAAACATCGAAACGAGAAATTGCAAAACAGCTCTGGACTTTGATCGAGTCTTCCCTATAAGGAGGAGAATGATGATTCACTCTTTGCACGGAAATGTAAAAAAAGTGTCGGCTTATGTCGGCCTCAATGAAATGTATGACAATCGTCCGTTATATCAGGCGCTTGTCGATCAAGCCCGTACCCAGGGTTGTGCCGGCGCAACGGTTTTCGAAGGAATTCTCGGCTTCGGACCTTCGAGTAGGGATGTCGACAAGCATGCATTGCGCATGTCGACGGATAAGCCGTTGGTCGTCACGGTAATCGATGAAACGCAACGTGTCGTGGCGCTATCCGAGGTTTGGTCGAGCATGGTTAAAAGCGGGCTGATAATCATTGAAGATTGCGCGGTTGTTCATTACACGACGCCTTAATAGTGTACAATTTAACACTGGTCGTTTTACGGGCTGTGGCGCAGTTTGGTAGCGCACTTGACTGGGGGTCAAGGGGTCGCAGGTTCAAATCCTGTCAGCCCGACCATTCAAACTTACAGGTGAGGGGTCGTGTTTCCCGAAATGGGAACCGGCCCCTCAATTTATTTCCAGCCGAAACGCCAAGGGAGAACCCATGGATTCGAGCATTCCAAGTATCGATTCCCGTACGTCGATTCTGCTTGTAATGGACTATGAACCGGCCATCCTCGGCAACCTTCCCGGTGCCGATGGGCTGCTCAAAAGGACGGCTGGGGCCATCGCCACAGGCCGGCGCATGGGCGCGGCCCGATGACCTCGGACATCCTCGACATTCCCGATGTCCCCGACCTGCCGGACGCCCCCGCCGCCGGCACGCGTCTCGGCCGCACGCTTGGTCAGACGTTCCTGTCGCTTCGGAACCGCAACTTCAAGCTATTCTTCATCGGCCAGTCGATTTCGAACGTCGGCAACTGGCTGACCAATGTCGCCCTTCTTCTGCTGGCCTACCGCCTCACCCACAGCGGGTTCGCGGTCGGTCTGATGGCGGCCTGTCAGACCGGTCCGATCCTCTTTCTGTCGGCATGGGCGGGAGCGATCGCCGACCGGTCGGATAAACGGCGCATGCTGATGTGGACCCAGAGCCTCGAGATGTGCGAGTCGGTCGGCCTCGCGGTCCTGGCCTTCATGCCGCATCCGCCCGTCGCGGGACTCTATATCCTGGCCGCTTTCGGAGGAGTCCTCCTCGCGTTCGACAACCCACTGAGACGTTCGTTCGTTTCCGAGATGGTTCCGCCCGAAGACATTCCGAATGCGGTCGTACTCTACAGCCTCATCGTGAATACGGCGCGGATGATTGGACCGGCATTGGCCGCCCTGCTCGTCGTGACTCTGGGCTACGGATGGGGTTTCACGATCGACGCGGCAACGTACCTGGCCGTCCTGCTCTGCATCTTCATGATGCGACCGGCAGAGCTCCACCGCCAGCCGCCCAAACCCCGGACAAAAGGCGAGATCCGCGAGGGCCTGCGCTACGTGGCATCGACACCGGTGCTGTGGGTCAATTTCGCGATGCTTGTCGCCATCGGCATGTTCTCGTACAACTTCAGTGTGACGCTACAACTCTTCGTCAGCCTCGGCCTGCACGATGACCCGACCTTTTACAGCTTCCTTCTCGCAGTCTATGCCTTCGGGGCGGTGGTGAGCGCTCTCGTCGTCGCCAACAAGGCCTTGGTGAAGATGCGGCACATCATCATCGGCGCGGGCGCGCTCGGCGTGACGATGCTCCTGTTGGCCAGCGCTCCCGGGTTCGGATTCGCGCTTCCCGCGGCGTTTCTTGTCGGCGTGGCAAGCGTCCTTTACATGACCGCAACGACAGCGAACATCCAAGTCGAAGGCAAGAAGGAGATGCACGGGAGGATTATCGCACTGCAGACGGTCGTCATGGGCGGCAGCGGGCTGATCGGCGGCCCGCTTTCAGGCTGGCTCGCCGACGTCACCGGAGGGCGCGTGCCGATCATCCTCGGCGGAGTGGTGTGCCTGGCAGCGGCCGTCTTCGGCTACTACGCGAATCGACGCTATGTGCATCGGACGCCGGTCGCGGGTGACACGCCCGCTTCCTGAGTGGTCCCGCTTTCAACTTCAATAAACCAGTCGTGGCTGGCGGTTTCCGGTCTTGACATCGTTATGCGATGTGTATACAATATATCTTTTCAGGATAGATTATGTACACGAAACATGATGAATATATGATGACATTCACGAAGACCCTGGGACAAACCGAAGCCAAGTTCCTGGCTGATTTGGCATCTCAGGACAAAGCAATCTTCACCACGGATGATGCCAGGGCGGTTACCGGCAGTTCAGTCGTCGTCGTCGACCTCCTAATTGCCAAGCTCGTCAAGAAGAAGTGGCTCATTCGTCTGACCCGTGGTGTCTATCTCATCGTGCCGCTGTCGGCAGGGGAGGCAGGTGAGTACTCCGAGAACTGGTATGTCGTCGCCAAGCACCTGATCGAGCCGGCCGACTACTACCTCTCACACTTCAGCGCCCTTGAGATCCACCAAATGACCACTCAGCCGGTGTTGACGGTCTACATCTCGACCCCAGTTCGTCGAATTCCGAAAGAGATCGCTGGTGCTACCTACCGCTTTATTGCGATCAAGAGGGAAGGCCTCTGGGGTCTTGAAGATACCTGGGCGACTCCCAGTGAACGAGTCAAGGCAAGTGATCTGGAGCGCACGATTCTTGATTGTCTCGACCGGCCCGACCTTTCTGGTGGCATCATCGAGGTGGCTCGAGGCCTTTGGGCGGTCCGGGACCGGATCGACTACGTCAAACTCATCAAATACACCGAGCGCCTGGGTCGAAAGACCGTGGTTAAGCGACTGGGATTCCTGCTGGAGGTCCTCGCGATCGGCACGCCCGAAAGCGTCGTGGCGCTCAAGAGATTCGTCACCGCCAGTTACACCTTGCTCGATCCAACTCTGCCGGCCGAAGGACGTTACGTGGCCAAGTGGCGAGTCCGGGTCAACATCGATCCTGACGAACTCAAGTCAGCCACCACAACCTAAACATGAGAACAAGAGCATGATCACTCAACGAGAGATTTCACAATTCGCCTACCGAGAGCAGATGAGCGATCGGGTCATTGAGAAGGACTACGTCCTGACCTGGTTGCTCTTCGGGTTGGCCGGATCACCTCTTTGCGAGCATCTGGTCTTCAAGGGTGGTACCGCCCTCAAGAAGATCTACTTTCCGGACTACCGATACTCTGAGGATCTCGACTTCACCGTTATCGGAGAAATCGAACCGGAAACGATTCTCTCCAGCGTCGAGGAAACCCTCAGGCTTCTTGCCAGCGGAGAAGGCTTTCAGTTCGAGATGCCAGCGCAGCGGATCGAGCGACGGGCCGACAGCCTAACGGTCTATGTGAGCTTCGTCGGACCGCTCCAAGCCCGACTTGGGAGCCGCGATGTCAAAGTCGACTTCACCCTTACCGAGAAGCTGATCTTCCCGGTCGTGGACAAGCCCGTCTTTTCCAGTTACAGCGATCGGATCGAGCGCAGCCTCCCGTCCTATTCGCTCGAAGAGATCATCATTGAAAAGCTCTGTGCCGTGATTGGCCGTACAGAGCCTAGAGATGTCTATGACCTTCACTTCTTGATGGAACGATTCGAGATTGACTTTCAGCAGATTCCGAGAGCCTTCGCTGAGAAAGCAGCATCGAAGAATGTCGACCCTGCTCGCTTGGAGAAAGCACTCGAGCGACCTGGACTGCCAAAGATGTGGGAGACTCGGCTGGTGCATCAGGTCAAGGAGCTCCCACCACTGGGGCAAGTGCTTCGCGAGCTTAGACGGAAGCTCAAAGAGCATGAGCTCATCTGAGCAGGCGTACATGCGACCGGCAGCGTTCCTGGTCGGCGTGGCGAGCATCCTGTTTAGGAGTTCTTTGTTCGCACTTCTTGAATTACATATTTTATTGTGTGACGATTATTTAAGATTACGCAAAGAAAAGGAGATGTACTATGCATATTCAGCAGGTGACCTTAATGGTCGACAACTTGGAAGAATCTATTGAATTTTATGAGACGATAACAGAACTAACTATTTCCCGCCGTTTTAAAGCGGGACCTGGAGAAATTGCATTTCTGACAAATGGCAGCGGAGAAACTGAGATTGAATTTGTCTGCATGCCACAAGGTCAGAAGTTTGAAGGCAAAGGTATGTTCATTTGCTTTGCGACGGATAAACTGGATGCAATGCATAAGCTTGCTCAGGACAGAGGTCTTAACCCTTCTGCCATCCAGAGCCCTGACATTCAAACTCGCTATTTCTATGTTTATGACCCAAATGGGGTATCTGTACAATTACGAGTTTTTCTGAAGTGATTTCCAAAATTTTTAAATTATAACATCTAAATAAGAGCACAACTAATTCTAAAACCTTTA